>DBDM01000080.1:4818-7397 GCA_002293585.1 Bacteroidales bacterium UBA932 | reverse complement strand
GAAAACTATCCGCCGCCGGCCATCAAAGGAAAATTCATCAAAATAAAATATATTACACAATTGCCTACGCCGGTGCCCTCATTCGCCTTTTTCTGCAACCTGCCGCAATATATCCGCGATGATTACAAACGTTTTTTGGAAAACAAACTACGGCAACATTTTAATTTCAACGGTTGCCCCATACAATTATTCTTACGTCGAAAATAAAATTTCAATATTATGAAACGTACATTTTTACTGTTTGTCATAACCGTTTTCATCGGTTCCTCCGAAATTTTTGCTCAAAAAATTGAACAATTACAAGCTAAATATGATCAACTGGCCACAAAAATAGACCAGTCGGAAATACAACTTGACAGTTTGCAGAATGTATTTTTCGAAACACAAAACAAGGAAAAAGAAGCCCGCCTCTCATTGGACGAGTTGGAAAGAGCCGTTAAGGCGCTGGACAGGAATTATCTGCCGGCTATAGATAAACTGAGTAAATCCATTGAGCGATCAAAAGATATTGATGAGCGCGCCTCACTGCGCGAAGAATGGAAAACCGCACAGGACGAATACCGGGGCCAAAAGAAAGACCTGCAAGTGAAAATCAGGGAAGTCAACAAGGATATCCAGTCGGCTACCGCCGCACAATCCCGTCTCGAAACACAGGGCGAAAGACTGAAAAAATCAGTCAAAACCATGAAAAACGACTTGAAAAAATTAGACAAAGAAATTGTCAAAGCCTACAAAAGCATCAACTAATCAAGAATATATCCAAACTGTTTGAGTTGCTGTGAATCCTCTCGCCAATCGGGATTTACTTTGACAAAAATATGAAGAAAGACCTTTTTTTCGAAAAAATCTTCCATGTCTTTACGCGCCTGTATGCTGATCCGCTTTAATGCAGCGCCGCCGGCGCCGATAATAATGCCTTTTTGCGAATCGCGCGCCACGTGAATGACGGCTTCAATACGGTACATGTCTTCATCTTCCTTGAACTGATCTATGGTCACCTCAGTGCTATAAGGTATTTCCTTATCATAGTTGAGCAATATTTTCTCCCGGATGATCTCCGATGCGAAAAAACGCAGGTTGCGGTCGGTGAAAACATCCTTGTCGTAATAGGCCGGACTTTCGGGAAGATAAGACAAAATGCGCTTGAACACCCCGTCGATATTGAATTTTTCCTGCGCCGAAACAGGATAGATGACAGCCTTAGGCAACAATTGCCGCCAGGTGTCCACCAATTGATCCAGCGCTTCGGGCGTGGTGAGATCTATTTTATTAATGACTAAAACTACCGGACTATCGATCTGTTGCAGGCGAGCAATGTACTCCCCATTCTTATCATATTTTTCCACCACATCGGTTACGTACAAAATCACGTCGGCATCGCCAATAGCCGAGTCTACAAACTTCATCATGCTTTCCTGCAACTTGTAGTTGGGGCGCAGAATGCCCGGCGTATCGGAAAACACCACCTGAAAATCTTCGCCGTTCACTATGCCCATGATCCGGTGGCGCGTAGTTTGCGCCTTAGCGGTGATAATAGACAGTTTCTCCCCCACCAGTGCGTTCGTCAGGGTTGATTTTCCCACATTAGGATTGCCGATGATATTTACAAAGCCTGAACGGTGCATAGTTCCGTAAACTTTAAATTATTCATAAGAACCCATCTTCAACATCGTCATTTCAGCTTCGGTAAGGAAGCGCCATTGGCCGCGTTTCAAGTTCTTTTTGGTAATTCCGGCAAAATATACCCGGTCAAGTTTTTTCACTTTATAGCCCAGCGTTTCAAACATGCGACGGACAACACGGTTACGGCCCGAATGAATTTCAAGGCCAAGCTGTGCATGGTCGCCGTCCACATACGACAACGAATCGGCCTGCGCCATGCCGTCTTCCAGCTTTACACCCTGCAACAACTGTTGGAAATCGGTTGCTTTAAGATTTTTATCAAGAAAAACGTGGTATACTTTCTTCTTATTATAAGACGGATGTGTTAGTTGCTCGGCCATGTCGCCATCATTGGTAAACAATAGAACGCCGGTGGTACTTTTATCAAGGCGGCCAACGGGATAAACCCTTTGCGGACATTTATCGCCAATGAGGTCCATTACCGTATCTTCCGCATACGGGTCACCCATAGTGGTTACGTAGTCTTTGGGTTTATTCATGACGATGTACACCTTTTGCTCGCCTTTCATCCGCTCGCCGTTGAAACGCACATCGTCGCCGGGCTTCACTTTTACGCCCATTTCGGTGACCACCTGTCCGTTCACCGTAACCAAGCCGGCGGCTATATATTCATCCGCTTCACGGCGCGAACACATCCCTGAGTTAGCAATGAATTTATTTAAGCGAACCTCATCCGACTTTTTGGTAACGCGTGATGCGCGACGGGTGACAGGTTTCTCACTACGAAAAGTGCGGCGGGGCTTTTCTGAGTGATAAGTGCGTTTCTTGGGACGTTCGTCTGAGTGATGAACGATGAGTGATGAACGATGAGTTTTTTGTTCCCTCAGGCCTCTTCTCTTATCTCTTATCTCTCCTCTCTCATCTGATGAACGATAAGTCCGCTTTTGTGGCCGCTC
>DBDM01000080.1:0-4716 GCA_002293585.1 Bacteroidales bacterium UBA932 | reverse complement strand
TCTTGTCTCTTAGTCTCTCGTCTACCGGTGATCGTCTCTCGTCTCTCGTCTCTTAGTCTCTTAGTCTCTTGTCTCTTAGTCCCCCTCAATGTTGTTTTTTTCATAATTTTTTCACATTTTCGCCACAAAGTTAGTGTTTTAAATGGATTTTTTTGTACTTTTACCGTTTGGATTGATTTTTTCTATATGAAACTGATACCGTCCCTAGTCCGTGAGAATTTTAAAGTGTCGCTAACTGCGGTTAGGACCAATCGTTTGCGATCCGTATTGACCATCCTGATCATCGCTTTCGGGATTATGGCGCTGGTGGGCATCCTTACAGCCATTGACGCCATCAAAGGTTCGGTGACCGAAAATTTCAGCCTCATGGGCGCCAACACTTTCTCTATCCAAAGCCGGGGCAATAACTTTCAGGTTATGGGAAAGCGGATACGCAAGCGCAGTTTTGACCATATCACTTTCCGGCAGGCTATGGATTTTAAAAACCGGTATGAATTTCCGGCCAATGTAACCATTCGCACCTATCTTTCAGGAATGGCAACCATTAAAGGTAATGATGAAAAAACCAATCCCAACATAAGTTTAGTGGGCGCTACGGAAGATTACCCCATTACTTCGGGATCCACCATTGACAAAGGGCGCATGTTCTCCCCGCGTGAAGTGGAGAACAGTGATTTTGTCGCCGTTATCGGCGCCGACATTGTGAAAACCCTGTTTAAAAACCGCAATCCGATTGATGAATATGTGTCGGTAGGAGGCAACCGTTACCGTGTGGTGGGCACCTTTGATTCCAAAGGATCAGGATTCGGCGGAGGCCCCGAGCGCACCATGCTGATCCCCGTAAGCAATGCCCGCAGCGTATTTTCGCGACCCAACCAGAATTTCGTCATTGAGATCAGTCCGCTACGGCCCGAAGCATTAGACATGGCCATCGGTGAAGCGGAGAGCGTGTTCAGGATAGTACGCCGCCTTTCTCCCAACATGGAATCGGACTTTAATATTGAACGCAGCGACGCATTGGCCACTATGATGCTGGAACTTATCGGCTATGCTACCCTTGCCGCCATTGCCATAGGACTTATTACCCTGCTGGGCGCCGCCATAGGATTAATGAATATCATGCTGGTGAGCGTGACCGAGCGTACCCGCGAGATAGGCACACGCAAGGCCATAGGCGCCAAATCAAATACTATTAAACAGCAATTTCTCTTTGAATCTATTGTGATCGGACAGATTGGCGGACTGTTAGGTATTGTACTGGGAATTTTGGCCGGCAACATGATCTCACTGCTCATTCAATCGCCGTTCATCATTCCCTGGCTATGGATATTGTTGGGCGTAACCCTCTGTTTCCTGGTGAGTATAGCTTCGGGCTACATCCCGGCCGTACGCGCCGCGCGGTTGGATCCGATAGAAGCACTAAGGTACGAGTAAAGGTCTTATCTCAGCCGGAAAATATAAGTGATAGTTCCTACCTGCATGATGGGTGCCCTGTTGTCCGTATTAAATAAGGTTCCCAAAGCAGCTTCTTCGGCAGCTTTCCATAAATCGGCATCCTGCACGGATGAGCCTCTTGCGCGCGCTTTGGCTTTGATTACTTTTCCCATCTGGTCTACCGTAATGTCTACCACCACACGCCCCTCTTTATTTGTAGTATTCCGGGGTTGTCCTAATTTTCCTACTACATCACGTCCGCTCAGGCTGAACGATGACACGGCTTCGCCGGTGCTGCTTGCATCCTGGCTCTCCGTGGAACCTTTATATAAGGTACGGCTATTACTTGTCCCGTCTTCGGAAGCAGCGACCGTTCCCTGGTCGGTACTATGGTACAAGCTGCGTTTATCAATTACTACGGGTGGCACCGGCGTTTCCACATCGCCGGTATTATCTACGGTCGATTCTTCTGCAGGCGCAGGTGGTTCTACCGGCGCGGGCTTAGTATCACCCATCACCTCCTGATTGTCCGACTTTGTCTCCTTCGCCACAGGCACCTCCCGTATCGGCTCAGTCATGTCGGCCTCTATTTCCAAATCCAAACTAATCATATCACTATGCGGAGCACGTGTTACCCACACGCTAAATAACAAACAAAGAAAAGCAGCATGGAGGAGAACGGTAATTACCGCCCCTACTACACGGCTCCTGCCGCTCTGTTCATCTTTATTGTTATACATGGCTGACATTTTATTCCGGCACAGTCGCTAATATAATTTTATATCGGTTACGTTTAGCTATATTCATCACTTCCACTACCATACCGGTAGGTACCGTATGGTCGACATGCAATGAAATCGTAGGATCTTCCATATCTCTCAAAGCCTGCTGCACCTGTCCTTCCACATCCTTAAAAGGGATAGCGCGTTGTGCACCATTGATATGATAAGTAAATGTATTGGTATCCGTATAATGCTTGATCGACACCGATACACCCGACTTGGCCGTGGTCTGGTTGGTACTCTTAGGCAACAACAACTTCAACGCATTGGGGTTAACCAGGGTTGAAGTCACCAAAAAAAATATCAACAGCAGGAACACCATGTCGGACATGGAGGACATGCTGAAGGATACTTCCACTTTTGAATTGGATTTAATAGCCATAGTCTTTATGCTACAGGTTCATTTAAAATATCCATAAACTCAATGGTAGAGCGGTCCATTTTATACACCACCCTGCTCACACGCGCCGTCAGGTAGTTATAGCCGAAATAGGCAATAATACCAACGGCCAAACCGGCAACAGTGGTTACCATCGCCACATAAATACCACCCGAAAGCAAGGTAATATCAATATTATTACCTGCACTTGCCATGTTATAAAAGGCCTGGATCATACCCAACACCGTACCCAGGAAACCGATCATGGGTGCACCGCCGGCAATAGACGCCAACGTGGGCAACCCGCGTTCCAAACGGGCAACCTCGGCATTACCTACGTTTTCCACCGCTTCACGGATATCCGATAAGGGACGTCCCAAGCGCGAAATACCTTTTTCAATCAACCGCACAATGGGTTTATCATTATTTCTTTCACAAAGATCCACTGCGGCTTTGATCCTGCCTTCGTGAATACAGTCTTTAATGCTATCCATAAAATGAGCGTCAACCTTAGAGGCTTTCTGGATAGCCCATCCGCGTTCCACAAAAATGTAGACGGCAACGATCGACAATACAAAAAGCGGAATCATCAATATGCCGCCTTTCATCGCCATTTCAAATAACGACATTGTTGGGGCTTCCTGCAACACCTCTACGACTTCTGTTGCTTCTGCTGCTTGAAGAAAAGATATAAACATATAAATTTTATTAAATTATTCGAGATTTTATTTGGTACAAAAGTACAATTTTTTTTAATATATCAATATGGATAGGCCACTTCTTCTAAAAAAAGTCCCTTGGCCGGTGCCGAAATCCCCGCAGCTCCCCGTTCCCGCCGTTCAATTATTTGTGTAAATTTTTCAACTGTCAGTTTATTTCGACCTATTTCAAACATCGTGCCGACAATAGCCCTCACCATATTCCGCAAAAACCGGTCGGCTATAATAGTGAATACCAGACCTTCCGGCATTACCTCCCAGCGCGCCTCTTTAATCTTGCAGATATTGGTCTTATTGTCGCTGTGCAATTTGGCAAAACTTGTAAAATCATCATAATCAAATAATTTCTTGCAGGCAATATTCATCTTATCCATATCTAAAGCATAAGGGACGTAAGCAGAGAACTCATGAACAAACGGATTTTTCTGTAAATTAACGTAATAACGATACTTCCGGCAAACAGCGTCGAAGCGGGCATGGGCCGTATCATGCACAGGCCTAATCCCATGTATACATATATCATTGGGCAACATACAGTTTAACCTATACACTACATTCACGGCTTCCGGCAACCTGCCGAGGTTTTTGCTGTCAAAATGAGCAATATAGTTCCGGGCATGCACCCCGGTGTCCGTACGCCCTGCCCCCAGCGTAAGGATGTCCTCTCTCAGCAAAACGCTCAACACACGGTTCAATTCGCCCTGCACCGTAGGCGCATTCTCCTGCTGCTGCCAGCCGTGATAATGTGTTCCGTTATAAGATAAGCAAATGAAATAACGCATAATAGAGAAAATTTTACTAATTTTGCTCGAAATAAATTAAACCTACCGGACTTTTTTTTGTCAAACTAAAAATAAAAAAACAAAAATACATATAAAATATGGAACCTGTAAATTTAAAGGAACTAAATGAGCGAATACAACAAGAAAGCGCTTTTGTAGACATTGTGAATATGGAGATGAACAAGGTGATTGTGGGACAAAAGCACCTGATAGAAAACCTGCTCATCGGATTGTTGGCTAACGGCCACATTTTGCTGGAAGGTGTACCCGGATTGGCAAAAACACTGGCAATTAACACTTTGGCGAATATCGTTGAGGCAAAATTCAGTCGCATACAATTCACGCCCGACCTGTTGCCCGCCGACCTCATCGGCACCATGATTTACAGTCAAAAGAGCGAACAGTTTCAGGTGAAACAGGGACCTATTTTCGCCAACTTCATTTTGGCCGATGAAATTAACCGTTCGCCGGCAAAGGTGCAGAGCGCCTTGCTCGAAGCCATGCAGGAGCGCCAGGTGACCATTGGCGACGAGACTTACAAGCTTCCCCGGCCGTTCCTTGTGATGGCGACCCAGAACCCGCTCGAACAGGAGGGAACCTACCCGCTGCCCGAGGCGCAG
>DBDM01000006.1:10707-14311 GCA_002293585.1 Bacteroidales bacterium UBA932 | reverse complement strand
CCAGCAAATTCCAGAGGAACATGGAATAAGCGCCGCGGGTTTCGTGGTTGCCTCTCAGGTAAATGCCCGGCACCCTGTCGGCTCCTATTTTTCTGCCATAATAATCGATGGAATTAAGCGCCGCTGCTTCACTCTGGACATCGGCAATACAATCGCCGTTGAAAAATACTATATCGTAAGGAATATCTTTCACCTGGGCATACAATTTGTCAAATAAAGGATATTTATCGTGTATATCATTAAAAACAACTGCCGTAAAATCAGTGGATGTATCATCTAAAGTTTTAAATGAAGTTATTCCGGAGCTCGCGGTTTCTCCGAATTCTTTTTTGTAAGGCCCGTAATGCGTGATTTCGCGGGAATGAATCCGGTAATAATATTTCGTACCGGGAAGCAAGTTGGTCAGCCGTATCTTGTTTAATTTGGTATTGGCCATCACTTCACCTTCAATGTAAGCGCGGGCGCGTTGCATATTCAGGCTGTCCGTTCCATATTCCAGCCAACTGTAACAAGGCACATTCGTGTGCCACATAATGGTCATGGCATCTGTTGCGGGACTTTGAAGATAGGGATTGGTACGAAGAATTTCAGCGGCAGGCACAGGTTTTGCAGCAGGTGAAGTAACGGGTGTTTGTCCCTGCAGGTTGAAAAACAAACCGGCAAAACAAATACAGCAAACCGATTTAAAAAAAAGTGCTTTCATAATTTTTTTATAAAGTTAGAAAAATATCGTTGTGTTGTTACTCAAACTTCCACACTTCTTTGAGCCGTTCCAATTCCTTGTAGTTCGTCATGTCAATTTGGTGTGGCACTATAGCAATATAGCCGTCTTGTATAGCATTTTCGTCAGCATCGCCGGCTTCTTTTTCGTGGTTTTGGAATAATCCGGTCATCCAATAATAATCGTTGCCGTGAGGGTCGATGCGTTTTTCAAATTCTTCTACCCAGGCGCCGCGGTTTTGGCGACACAGTTTGATCCCTTTAATTTCATTGTAAGGTAAACGCGGGAAGTTAACATTCACAAAAGTATGTTTGGCAAAAGGATGCGCCAATGCCCTATCAATAATTATGCGGCCGTAAGGGATACAGGCCGTAAAATCGGCTGTTGAGGAATGGTCGTTCAACGAAAAGCCGATGGACGGAATGTCGTAGAGTGCACCTTCGGCCGTGGCGCCCAGGGTGCCGGAATAAATTACCGAAGCAGCGGTATTGGAGCCGTGGTTAATGCCCGATAACAGCAGGTCGGGTTTGCGTTCAAACACCTGGCTCATGGCCAATTTCACACAGTCAACCGGCGTGCCGCTGCAGGCGTAGATGGTCAGTCCGTCTTCTTGCTGCACTTTACGCAGACGAATGGGCGTTTTAATCGTCAGGGCGCTCGACATGCCCGACTGCCCTTCTTCAGGAGCCACTACTACGATGTTGCCGTAAGGACGCGCCAGCTCAATGAGTGCAGCTATTCCGCCGGAGCGGTAGCCGTCGTCATTGGTAATAAATATCAATCTTTTTTGCATAACCATATACTAAATTCATATAAAATATACAAGGGTACAGCCACCATGAACATGGTGAACGCATCGGCGCTCGGTGTAATTATAGCCGCTAATATACATACGGAGACAATAGCATGGCGACGGTATCTGCGCAGCAATTGCCGGTTGATGACACCTATGCGGGACAACACGTGCGCCAACACAGGCATTTCGAACACCAATCCCATAGTCAGGATAAGGGTGACGAACATGCCGATATAGGAATCTAAAGAAATTTGATTGGTGACGATTTCGCTCACCTGATAGGTTCCCAGGAAACGAATAGTTAATGGGAAAATAAAGATATAGCCGGCCACCACACCGGTAAAAAACAGGAAAGATGAAAAGGCAAAGGCGGTGCGCACCGCCCTGCGTTCATTGGGATAAAGCGCAGGCGCCACAAAGCGCCACAGTTCCCAGATAATGTAAGGAAATCCAAGTACTAAACCCAACCAGAACGAAGTGCTGATGTGGGTAAAGAATTGGGCCGCCATGTTAATGTTGATGATGGGAATGGAGAAACTTTCGGGACAAAAGCCGGGCATGTTCAGCCAGTCGCCAAAGCCGCACATCCACCGGTACAGGATGAAACCGGAAGTGCGCGGGCCGAAGATCAAGGTGTCGAATACTAACGAGCGGTTCAGGAAGATCACGACCATCAGCGCCACCACCACCACTGCTATACGGAACAGGGAGCGCCGTAACACATCCAGATGGTCCCAGAATGACATTTCCTTCGACATCCGTCTTATTTTGCCTTGTCTTTCGGTTCGTCTTTTAACTCATCTTCCACCCCTTTCACGCCGTCTTTGAAAGATCTTACGCCTTTACCCAATCCTCTCATGAGTTCGGGAATTTTCTTTCCGCCGAAAAGCAGCAAAACGATCAGGGCGATAATAATAATCTCCGTGGCGCCTAAATTACCGAGAAATAAAAATGTTGCCATATTGTGAATGTTAATAATTAACAAAGGTAAGCATTTTTTTTAGTATTGAGTACTAATAGTCCCAGAACGAAGTACGCTTGTCGTATTTCAACAGGTCGGCCAGGGCGCCGGCTTTGGCGTTGATACGGAAACTCCATTGCTGCCACTGGCCGGAAGGCACCCAGTTGAATATAAATTCAAAACAGTGCAGGTCATAATGCAGGTCAAATGTGGTAGTGGTCAGCTTAAATTCTTTCATATCAAAACCCGACGACACGCGTATATTCATGGCTTTGGTCAATTGAAGTTGCCCCGAAAAACCAAGCGTTTGCATGTGATTATGGTTAACAATCAGCTGTTCGTTGGTATACTGATATTGGCGATTGTACGTATACCCATAATTAAATCCGAACGACCAGGGGGCATTAAAGTCCGCATAATAGAGCCATTCCGTCATCACAAATTCACCGGTTTCGGGATGATAGCGATTAACTGCTATAGGCTGGCTCTGCGATTGATTATTGTTACCTTCGCCTGATTTTTTGGCCTCTCCGCCGCTGAACTGATACCCGAATGACACCCCTGCGCTCATCAGCCGGGGCGCCGTTAATTTGTTATAGCGAAGGCCGCGGGCATTGATGGCATAAGGATCAAACATCATGTTCCCGTTAATTGACATTTTTTCAAAAACAGTGGTATTAGCCGAAACATTGATGTTCGATAAATGCATGGAGTCGGCAAAAAAGTTGTATGAAGCCGAGGCCGAAAGGTTGTCGATCAGCTTGATCTTTCTGTCGCCGGTGCCGGTAGTGTCCGATTTATCGCGCACTTTCATTTCCAAATTATTATTTAGACTGAACGACAAAGAACCGACCTTCCCTTTTGAAGGATAACCGTTGGGCTGTCCCTCGAAGATATTATAATCCTGGCTGCGCTGCACACCCATGTTGTCGACATAATGCAAAGTACGCCAGCCGTTGCCGTAGGTACCCAGTTCGGGGCGAAAAGAAGCGCTCAACGTAGGGGTGATCATGTGGCGAAATGCGCGTATATAGGCGTTTTGACCAAATTGAAACAAGCCATACAGGCGAGTAGACATAGACAAGCCGAACGAATAGGTATTGGTGAGGTGAAACTCACTGAAAGC
>DBDM01000006.1:0-10642 GCA_002293585.1 Bacteroidales bacterium UBA932 | reverse complement strand
CTGAATATGTTGCAACAACCGGATGGTAGGCAGTGTGATACCGAAATCATGCCTCATCCCGTTAGTCATAAACTCACGAAAATCGCGGCTGCCCAACTGGCTTTCGCGGAAGTTAATTCTATTGTCAAAAGTTGTTCCGTAATTAAAGGCAAACTGCTCGTACCACCGTTCTTTTCCCACCCTGTTTTTAATTTTAAACGGATAAATACGGTTCATGGTGAACGTAAAGTTCGGCAAAGTGAGCGCATAGCTACTGTCGCGCATACTCTGGCTGTGGTTAAGACTTATGGAAAGATTGAAGGGTGATCCCTCCCACGATTTACGATAAGAAATACTTGACGAGGCGGTATTCTGCATGGCTTGGGAAGGATTCATGCTTTCATAGGTATTGTATGCCGTTGAAGAGAAGTTTACGCTGGCGGAGAATAAAGTTCCCGGCCGCGCTTTCGGGTCTTGCGTATGGTTCCAGCGCACACCGAAAACACTAAATTCATTATAGTCGGCAGAGCCTTTTTCGCCCGTTGCATTGAGTGCATAATCCACATCGAAATTGCCGGTAAATTTATAACGCAACATATAGCGCGAAGTAGCCCTGACACGCCAGGAGCCGCGGGTAAAAAAATCGGTGGTTAAACTAAGGTCTGCATAATCACCCATAACAAAATAGTAACCTAAGCCCTGAATAGCGAAGCCGCGGTTCGCTTCATCGGTAAATGTAGGGAACAAAATACCGCCGCTGCGATTGGAACGGTCGGGCACAAAGCCGAAAGGCAACATCAGCGGGAAAAGCGGCACATCTTCCAGCACTAAGTACGAGGGGCCGAAGACCGTTTGCTTAGGGCTCTGCAACACCCGCGCCTGCGACATCTGTAAATAAAAATGGGGATGCTCGTGATCACAGGTCGTATATTTTCCACCTTTTATATTAATGGAGTTATCGGGCATTTTTTTGATGACGGTGCCGTGCAGATAGCCGTCACCTTCCTGGGTAATGACGTTATTAATACGTGCTTTCCCCGAATCGAAATTATAATATATCGATTCCATGGTATAATTCTGCTCGCCTTCTTTCATCACCGGCGCACCTATCACGGTACCGGTGGAATCCTTTACTCCACAGGCGTACACGGTACGGTCGGCCGTATTATATTCCATATATTCGGCTTTCAATTCCATATTCCCATACGTTACCGTAACATCACCATAATAATATACCTTCCGGTCCTGTCCGGACATGTCATAGATGGTAGAATCCCTCCCCTGGGAAAAAACCGGTGCTTCCAGTGAACTTTTTTTGACATTAAGGGTGTCGGAAGCACTTAAAAGTGTATCCGAGGCACTTTTTACCACCACAGTATCCTGGGGGGTAGCTGTTGCCGACAGGTTTAACAGCCCAAAAAATGAAATCAAAAAGACTGATTTGTAGATATTTGATATTTTTAACAATGAATTTTCAAATAAATTTATACTTTTGCAGTACAAAGATAAGAGAAAAAAATGTTCAAAGCTATTGCAAATTCAAAAAATGTTCTTACCTTTGCAGTCTCGTTGATTGCATACTGTTGTTTTTACAATACGACATATAGTCAATCCGTCGTTACCCAGGCCGGTGTCACAAGAGTGGTGGTTGATGCCGGCCACGGCGGACTTGATCCGGGAGCAATCGGGAAAACCAGTCAAGAAAAAGATTTAAATTTAGCCGTGGCCTTATTGGTCGGTAAACTGATCAAGGAGGAATTTCCTTCGGTAGAAGTAATCTATACCCGCACCACTGATGTTTTTATCGATGTTGACAAGCGCAGTAAATTAGCCAACGACCGCAAGGCCGATTTGTTTATTTCCATTCATGCCAACGCCTCGGAGAACAAAGCGGCCACCGGCACGGAAACTTATGTGATGGGGCATGGCAAGTCGGACGCCAACATGGAAGTGGCCAAGCGCGAAAATGCCGTAATTACCTACGAGGAGAACTATACCTCTAAATATGAGGGCTACGATCCCAAGGATCCCGGTTCATTCATTCTCTTCTCATTGCAACAAAACGCTTTTCTCACACAAAGCCAGGAGCTGGCCACAAAAGTACAGGAAGAATTCGGGTCGCACCCTATCAAAAACAACCGCGGCATGAAAGAAGGCCTGTTTTTGGTATTGTGGCACACGGCCATGCCCAGCATTTTGGTGGAAATGGGCTATATTTCCAATGTCAGGGACGAACGCATTTTAGTATCTAAACAAGGGCAACGCGCTATAGCACAGGCTATTTTCAGAGCGTTCAAAAGCTATAAAACGCATTATGACCGGCACGGCGAATTGGCCAAAAATACGGAAATACAAGGTCGCCGTGATGTGGCCAGTGCCAAAACCGTAGAAAAGCAGAAAAAAGCTGCCGGACAAAAACAACAGGGAAAATCCCCGAAACTCAGTTACCGTGTACAGATCAAAGCTTCTACGGCCAAATTACCCGTCACTTCCGCCGAGTTTGCCGAATTTAAAGAGGTGTCGTATATTTTAAACAAGAACATTTATAAATATATGACGGGAAACTTTGCCACATTTGAAGAGGCGGTTAAATATTGTAATGAAGTGGTACGTAAAAAAACAAAAGATGCATTTGTAATTTGCATAGAAGACGGAAAAATCGTACCTTTGAAGAAATAAATTAGGTTTTATGAAAATTAAACTCACTCGGGAAATAAAAATCGGTATATTTTTCNNGTTTTTGCCGTATTGAATTTTCTGAAAGGACAGGATGTCTTTAAAAAAAGTTATTCTTATTATGCGGAATATGACGATGTGGAAGGACTTACAGCCAGTTCGCACATTTATCTGAAAGGATTGAAGGTCGGCGCTGTGGAAACAATAAGTTACAACCCCGACACTGAAAAATTTTCGATAAAAATCAACATTAACGAAAAATATCACATTCCCAAAAATTCTACCGCGCAGATCTTCAGTACTGATATCATGGGAAATAAGGCTATACGTCTTATATTCAGCCATGAAACCAAAATGACGCAGCCGGGCGATACGCTGATCTCCGGTAACGCCCCTGTGCTTACCACATTGATAGCCGAAGAACTGGTACCTTTAAAGAATAAGGTAGACACTTTAGTCAGTGCACTGACCATTACCGCCGAGGCTATTAACCGGGTAGTGAATACCGAAAGTCAGGACAACCTTATAGCAAGCATTGCTTCTTTACGGCAGACCTTATATAATGTACAACAATTGACTGCATCATTAAACGGTGAACGTCAAACCATTAAAAATATAGTGCACAATGCCGATACGTTTATCGCCGAATTGCAAAAAAGCAGCGCGGACATTCATCGTACGATGGCCAATCTTGCACAGCTCACAGATTCGTTGAAATCTTCGGAAATCAATTCCACTATTGCCGGCCTGAATGCGATGTTGAGACAAGCTAACAACCCGGAAGGATCGGTAGGGCAATTATTGCATAATGACGACTTATATAATAATCTAAACCGGACAATCGGGCAACTTGACAGTTTAATTGCTGCGATCCGGGCGAATCCCAAAAAGTACATAAAAATTACTGTTTTTTAGCCTATTTTTTTTACATTTTTTTTGACGAAAAATTTTTCATTTGAAAATAAAGTCATTATACTTTTTTCGAATTAAACAATAGAAGAAAACTTTTTTTTCCCGTTTTTTTTCTACAATTTTGTGCTCTGGAATGAACTATGAAAACTGAGAAAACAAATAATGAGTGGGTCCGTGCATAATGAGTATTGCCAACAGGTTTGGAGTAATTGCCTGCGTATAATCAAAGATATTATACCTGCTCNNCGCCAGTTACCGCACTTGGTTTGAACCTATCCGTCCGGTTAAGTTAGAGAATAACATCCTCACCATTGAGGTGCCTACTTCTTTTTTTTACGAATATCTTGAAGAACATTTTATCGATCTGTTGAGTAAAACCCTGCACAAAGAACTCGGCCAAAACGCCCAATTAGAATATAGTGTCCGCATAGTGAACGAAGGCGGCCCTGTAACCTATCCGCACCAAAGCCGTCCCGACCTGCGCAACAAACACGTGCCCTACCCTAACCAAATGGAGAAAGGCGGCATTGCCAACCCGTTTGTTATTCCCGGTTTAAAACAATTGCAAATTGATCCGCAATTAAGTCCCAATTATCATTTCGATAATTTCATTGAAGGCGAATGTAACCGTTTGGCGCGTTCGGCCGGTTTAACCATTGCCGAAAATCCGGGCAAAACCGCTTTCAACCCGCTGTTTATTTATGGCAACTCAGGCTTGGGTAAAACACACCTGGCACAGGCCATCGGGATCAAAGTAAAAGAAGTATTTCCCGAAAAGATCGTATTGTATGTAAACGCTAACCGTTTCCAAACACAATATATGGATGCGGTGAATGTGAAAAATAAACTCACCGACTTCCTGAATTTCTATCAGATGATTGATGTGCTGATCTTAGATGATGTACATGAATTTGCCGAAAAGCAAGGAACACAAAATGCTTTTTTTCATATTTTCAATCACCTGCACCAATCGGGCAAACAGTTAATTTTAACGTCGGACAGGCCGCCGGTAGAACTGGCCGGGTTAGACCAACGCCTGCTTTCCCGCTTCAAATGGGGATTATCTGCCGAACTGCAGGTTCCCGACTATGAAACACGCAAAGCTATTTTGCGCGGTAAGATCCACAATGACGGAATTGACATTAGCGACGCCGTGGTAGATTATATCGCTTCAAAAATAACCACCAATGTCCGCGAACTGGAAGGCGCGCTGGTATCATTGCTGGCGCAAGCCACACTGAATAAAAAGGCCATTACGCTGGAATTGGCAGAAGCAATGACCGACAAGCTGGTGAACAATAACCAGCGTGAGCTATCGGTGTCGGAAATCCAAAAAGCGGTATGTTCTTACTTCTGCATTACGCCCGAAAACCTGCTGTCGAAAACGCGCAAGCGCGAAATCGTACAAGCGCGGCAAATTGCGATGTACCTTAGCCGCAGCATGACCAAAGCGTCATTGTCGTCCATCGGTACACAGATAGGCGGTAAAGACCATGCCACGGTACTGCACTCGTTCAATACTGTGTGCGACCTGATCGAAACCGATAAGCACTTCAAGCAGCACGTACAGGCCATTGAGAAGAAACTGAAATCGTCACTATAAGTTATGACCAAACAAGAGCTTCAACCTGCCGGCGTATTCAAATACTTCGGCGATATGTGTGTTATACCCCGTGCATCTAAACATGAAACAGGCGTTATCCGCTATCTTCAACAGTTTGCCGAAGAGCATGAACTGCCTTTCAGGCGCGACCATGCCGGCAATGTGGTAATCAGTAAACCGGCCTCGCCGGGCATGAAAGAACGCCCCACGGTAATTCTTCAATCACACATGGATATGGTGTGTGAAAAGAACAGTCAATCGAAACATAATTTCAATACCGACCCGATCGACTGGTATATCGAAGATAATTGGATCAAAGCGACGGACACTACGCTGGGTGCGGATTGCGGTATAGGCATAGCGGCACAATTGGCTATCTTGGCCGATAAAAATATCACCCACGGCCCGTTGGAATGCCTGTTTACGGTAGATGAAGAGACCGGCCTCACCGGCGCTAACGCCCTGGATCCTGATTTCCTGAGCGGAAAGATTTTGCTGAACCTTGATTCGGAAGATGAGGGAGAATTGTTTATCGGCTGTGCCGGCGGCGTAGGTGTGATAGCCACGTTGGATTATGATACGGAGAGCCTTCCCCGCGACCACCGGCTGTTCCGCTATACGGTGAGCGGGCTTACCGGCGGACACAGCGGCGACGACATTAACCGCGGGCGCGCCAACGCCGTGAAAGTAGCCACCCGCTTCCTGTGGCAGGCACAGCAAAACCACCAAATAAGGCTCTGTAACTTCGCCGGCGGTAATTTGCGTAATGCCATTGCCCGCGAAGCTACGGCAATGTTTTCGGTGAATACAGCGCAGGCAACTGCGCTGAATAAGTTGTTCGAACAACACGTGAAAGACATAAAGGCCGAATATGCCATCGGCGACCCCGATATTGTTCAGCGCCTGCAAGCCGTAGACCCTCAACCCGGCATGCAGACTTTAGTGATGGTCAAATCAACACAGCAGCAATTGTTGCATGCCTTGCAGGCCTGTCCGCATGGTGTGATGGCTATGAGCCGCAGTATGCCGGAATTAGTGGAGACCTCTACCAACCTGGCCTCCGTCAGGTTTATTGAGAAAGATCAATCAGTGGTTGTAGAAACCAGCCAGCGCAGTTCCGTTGAAAGCGCCAAATACGACGTAGCCCACATGGTGGACGCCGTGTTCCGCTTAGCCGGAGCAGAAACGGCTTACGGTGAAGGTTATCCCGGCTGGACGCCCCGGCTCAACTCTCCGATTCTCGAATTGACCAAGACTTCATACAAGCGGTTGTTCCTCATGGAGCCGGAAGTAAAAGCCATTCACGCGGGATTGGAGTGCGGGCTCTTCCTGAAAAAATATCCGGAACTCGACATGCTCTCTTTTGGCCCCACCATCAAAAATGCGCATTCTCCCGACGAGAAATTAGATATTGTTTCGGTAGAAAAATTTTGGTATTTGTTATTGGATGTATTAAGAAATATCTGATTACAGTGAGATAAACAAAAAGGTGTCCCTTTTATTGGACACCTTTTTGTTTTATATCAAAGTAAGAGAATTATTCTTCATCTTTACTGAAAATATCCTTTGTTTTCAGTTCCGTAATTTTACCGTATTTTTGCAATCCCTTCGTATCCATTTGTTTCTTATTACCTACTATCATCGTGGCAATGGGCAGGGGTTTCACCTCCTGCGACCAGAAGCCGGTAATAGTATCGAATGTCAGGCTTTCATATTGAGGTAACAGGGTTTTTAACGGATCATCGGTATAGCCAAGTTGTTTCCAGCTATCAATAGACATGGCGTACTGGCGGAAATCGGGACGGTTCACGGCCGATAATTTCAGGTATTGTTTCAGGTTATTCAAGCGGTCGGCCTTTTGGGGCATGTTGCGGATTAAATCCATGAACGCATCCACTGCCACATTGGTTTTATCGCCCTGGGTTTGTATGCCGCCGGTAAAATAGGAAGGTTTACCGGTTAATGCAGGACGCACATAGTAAGCGCCCGCACCATAAGCCAATGAGCGGTTTTCGCGCAGCTCCTGCAATACTATACCGGTGAATCCGCTGGAGAAGTATTGGTTAAACGCAGTAATAGCCGGTTGATCTTTCAACTCAAACACTTTGCCGTTGGCGAAGAATCCTATCTGCGATTGCAACGACGATTCATTCACCAAATAAACTATATTATCCGTTAATTTATTACGTTCCTTAATGATCAACCCATCGCTTTTGCGCGGCTGTTCCGCCATTTTTAATGTCTGTTGCAATTGTTGCGTCACCTGGTTTTGCGCCAGGGTGCCCGTGTAGAAAATGTCGGCTTCATATTGCGTAGCATCTTTGAAAGCATTCACAATATCGTTGGGTTTCATCTGCCGCAATTCTTTAATGGACAAACGGTCAATATATTCGGATTTTTCACCGTACATCACGTATTGCTCCAATGCATCGGAAATAACAGCAGGTTCTTCCAATTCTTCTTTACGTTCATAACGGAGACTTTCTGCCCAGCGCGACACCTGTGTTTTGCTGAGATTGGTACCGTTCACAAAAGAATTCAGGAGGGCCAGCACACGGTTGAAATTTTCGTCCGGGCCACCCAATACCACATAAGTATAACTCTCGTCGGCCATCACGGAAAGGGTACAATTGAGCGCTGCCAGCCTGGCCTTAAAGTCACGCGCCGACCATGCTCCGGCCGCACCGGCATTCAGGAGTTGTATGTAATTCAGCAGCTTAATCTTTTCGGTACCTGCGCCATAACGCAGGGTCAATGAGAAAATACTGTTCACCGGATTGGGCGTGTAATGCAATTTCGTACCGTTTTTCAACGTTGAAACTTTCACATCATTCGCGAAATCGATAAAGGATATTTTTTGTTCGGGCGAAGCCATTTTGTACAGGCTTTCGGCAAACACCGAATTCTTTTCGGCATTGGGAAATTCCAAGGCTTTATAACCGGGCTTTTCAATATTGTCTTTCTTGGCGCGACCCGGAGCTATTTGGAACACCATATAATCGGCGCCAAAATATTTCTTCGCTACCCGCATGATCTCCGCTTTGTCAATGGCATTAACACGGTCGATATAATTCACATAATCCTTAACATCATTGGTAGCCAAGAATGACCGCATCAACCGCTGCGCTCTTGAAGAAATAGATTCCTGACTGCGTACATAATTATTGATCATGGTATTCTTCACGGAAGTCAGCAACCAATCCGGGAAATCGCCATCGGCCAAACGCTTGGCCTGTGTCGTCAATATTTTTTCACCGTCGTTAATAGCTTTCAAGCGGGCCTGGTCTAATTGACGCCGAACGTTTTTATATTCTTCCGCTGTGGTAATGGTCGACAGATCCTGTCCTTCGTAGTAAGCATTGGCATTGGGAACAAGTATCATTGAAAAAATACCGGAACCCTTCAAGCTACCGTTGATTGCAACGGCTTGCAGCACTTTCGCTTCCATGGTTAATTCATCCAATAAGCCCGACTGGCCGTTGAATAACAAGCTGCTGCATATATCCAACACCAGTGCATCCTTATCGGAATCGTTGGCGGCACGGTAATTCACGCGGATCATATCATAGGTACCCAGTTTTATTTTCTGCAATTCGCGACCTTTGAAAGGATCTTCGGCCGATACATTTTCTTTTGCAACCGGTTTAGCCTCCCACTTTCCGAAAGTATTTTCGATCATAGGTTTCACGGCGGCAGCATCCACATCGCCGCAGAGTACCAGCACCATGTTGCCGGGCACGTAATAGGTATTATAAAATTCCTGCAAACGGGTAAGGGAAGGGTTTTTCAGATGATCGCCATAGCCGATAACGGGACGACCGTAAGGCGTTTTCTTAAAGAGGTTTTTCATGACCTCGTCATTGAGCTGTTCGGTAGCACGATCAGAATACATATTAAATTCTTCATACACGGTTTCCAATTCGGCCTGGAAGCTGCGAAATACCGGATGCATGAATATGTGGCTGTAAATGGTCAACCAGCGTTCCACCTGGCTCGAAGGGAAGGCGCTGTGATAGGCCGTATGGTCATAAGTAGTGTACGCATTTACCGCCGTTCCGCCGATATTGTCCAGCATTTTGGTCAATTCGTTAGGGATAGCGTACTGTGCAGCCGCCAGCGACTCTTCATTGATCTGCTGTTGTATGGCAGCGCGTTGTTTTTTGTCTTTAGTTTGTCCCAACTGGTCATAGAGGGCTACAATTTTATCATAGTGCGGTTTTTCTTTGGCCCAGTCCGTCGTACCCATTTCGGTAGTACCTTTGAACAGCATGTGTTCGAGATAGTGTGCCAAACCGGTAGCGTCGGCCGGATCATTGAGGCTACCTGCACGGGTAGCTACAAAGCCCTGTACCTTAGGCAGCCGGTGGTCTTCCTGTATAATCACCGTAAGACCATTGGACAAGGTATAATGCTCTACCTTCGGTTTCTCCATGGTAGCCTGTGCCCGCAAACCGGTAACACTCACAAAAGCAATTAGCAAAAAGCTAAAAAAACGAAGATTAAAAAATTTCATATTGTTTATGTTAAATAAATTTATCTTTCCAAAGGTACAAAAAATTACCGAAAAAAAATCACTGTTTTGCGCAAAAATCAAACAGTTGGATAATATCTGCTTCTTTTTTCAAGTTTAACTCATTGTCTTTAATATAATTAGAAATAATCAAAAAATTATTGTACAATTTTAGGTGTTTTCACTGTTACCTTTTTTCCTCCCCAGTTTAACCAAAGTGTTATAAAATGGGAACTGCCGAAGTTCTTGTAGTCGTTTCCAAGATGCTGGGCAAACTGGTACCTCAACCCGATGTTTTTGGTGATGTTCACACCGGCGGCTATCTTCAAACAGCCCTGTGCGGCAAAACCCGCTCCCACTTCCAGAAAACGGTTGTAGTCCGCTGTGAGCATGACTTCATAACCCAGATCTGTTTTTCCCGAAAATTCCAATA
This sequence comes from Bacteroidales bacterium UBA932, assembly GCA_002293585.1. GTDB lineage: Bacteria > Bacteroidota > Bacteroidia > Bacteroidales > UBA932 > UBA932. The sequence continues at coordinate 529 of DBDM01000006.1, read as the reverse complement.
AGGCAGCAGGCATCAAGCCGATCTTCTCACCCACAGCAAAACGGTAACCACCGGTGAGATAGTATTGCAAGCGGTCGAAAGCCAGGCTGTTCTTTAACTTGAGGATGGTGCCATTGGCTTTAAAGTCGTTGGTCAACAGTTGCGGAATAGAAAATCCGGCATAGAAATTCTCACCAAAATAGTAAGCGCCGAATCCGGCATTGAATCCCATTTGATTGCCTGCGGAGGTAGCAAATACCGGATCGTTGGGATTATCTCCCGTTACCTGTTTCTCGTTCATCATCAGCAACGACAGGCTTAAACCCAAGGCTAAGCGGTTGTCGCCTATACGCAGGCTATGACCGAACGCCGCACCGAATTGAACATTGGTCTGCGGCCCGTAGTTTTCACTATAGACCCAGGCGCCCAGTCCGTTATTGGCCGTTACAGGCATTTGAAACTGTAACTGTCCGGCCATAGGGGAACTTTCAATACCCGTCCACAGCTTGTTAAATCCCAATCCTATGCGGTAACTGTCGGTGGCGCCCAG
>DBDM01000136.1:11255-12662 GCA_002293585.1 Bacteroidales bacterium UBA932 | reverse complement strand
TCACATACGCAGTAATATCGGAACCTGGGAATCACTATTAATCACTACTGTACAGGTAGTTATATTGGTTTAAAAATTTCGAGTTTCAAAAATTTAAGGATTGGGAAAATCCCCAATCGAGGTGGGGAAAACACTTCCTGAACTGACTGAAGCAGCATCGTACGGATACTATTATTTATTGATAGATGTACAGATAAAAACACTTGCTCGGCAATACTATCGTCACTATGCCTATGCCGTGACTTCGGAAGTTGGCGTGCAGAACAATTCCCAAATTTATATTGACTATAACCCGGCGTATGAAACACTGCAATTGCATAACATAAAAGTGTTCCGCAACGGTAGGGTAATTGATTATGCAAAAAAGGTGGATATAAAAGATTTGAACCGGGGAGGTAATGTCTCCGGCTATGTATATGAAGAAACCCGTACTGCTTATATTGTGTTGGATGATATACGTCCTAATGATGTTATTGAGTACGACTACACTATTNNTCGGTATTTAATGGGCGTTTCAGCTTTACTTTTCCGCATGATTTCAGTTTTTATGTCGACCGGCTGCATGTATGCCTGTTGAAACCGCAGACATTGGCATTGGACGTCAATTATTGCGGGAAACAATTGGATTATACGGTTGCACATAATGGTGATGACGAAGTGAGCGTGACGGAAAAATATAGGTTTCCTCATTTTTGGAAGAACAATGATTCTTCCTTTGTTACTTCTGTCGCATTGTTTGCTCATCAGATAAGTACGAAGACGCAAGGGTATACACTAAAAAATGTTCGGCGTACGGCTCCCCTTTATCTGGAATATCCTTTGAATATTGATTGTCGGATCAGCTTGCAGTCTCCGGGGCCTTGGACGGTGGAAAAACAGGATGTTGCCGTTGAAAATGATTATTTCAGCTTTACAAAGAAAATACAATATGCCGGCATGCATATAATTGCAGCATCGCAGAATGATGCCACCACTGGTATAGAAGTCGTCCGTCGGATATTGGGTTCGGCTATTTGGATAGCTTATTTTGCCATGTCGGAACGTTGTAAGCGTACCTTTGTGCGGTAATTTGGTTTCTTAAAACGACCTGATCCCCATTACTGTGCGGACTTCTTTCAACGTGGCCTGCGCGCTCTCACGGGCTTGTTCGGCGCCGCGGCGGGTCACTTTGTGCAGGTAGTTGTCATCTTTGATAATATCTTCAATACGTTCACGTATGGGCAGGGTGACCTTGCAGATATCTTCGGCCAATTGTTTTTTCAAATCGCCGTAGCGGATGCTGCAATCGTTGTATTTATCGCGGAAATGCTGCACCGTATCAGGTGTTGACACCACGCTGAGAATGGCGAAAATGTTTTGCACCGCCTCGGGCATGGGACTGTTGGGTGCGGTGGGGCCGGCGTCGGT
>DBDM01000136.1:5130-11173 GCA_002293585.1 Bacteroidales bacterium UBA932 | reverse complement strand
GCTGCCGTCGAGGCCGGGAATTTTTACCAGTTCGTTGCCGAAGTTGAAAGCCGTGGGCTCGGGAAATATTTCCTTACCGTATAAATTATTGAAGCGGCGGGCAAACACGCGGGTCATTTCCAGATGTTGTTCCTGGTCTTTGCCCACGGGCACTTTCGTAGGGCGGTGCACTAAAATGTCGGCGGCCATCAGCACGGGGTAGGTGAGCAGTCCGGCGTTCACATTGTCTTCCTGTTTGCGCACTTTTTCTTTGAATGAAGCGGTGCGCTCCAACTCGCCTTTGTAAGCCAGCATATTCAGCAGTACGTAGAGTTCCGGCACTTCGGGAATATCGCTTTGCACGAAAATAGTAGATACTTCGGGGTCTAATCCCGCGGCTAAGTACTCGGCCAGTACGCGACGTACATTGCCGTGAAAATCATCTGGTTTGGGATGAGTGGTCAGAGAATGCAGGTCGGCGATAAAGAAAAAACAACGATGCTCATGCTGCATTTGAATGAAATTGCGTAAAGCGCCGAAGTAATTACCTAAGTGAAGATTGCCGGTTGAGCGGATGCCGCTGAGTACTGTTTCCATATAAAATATTTTTGGCAAATATAGGGATTTTTCCCACAGATTACACAGATACCACAGATTTATCTGCGCAATTCTGCGAGATCTGCGGGAAATTTTGTATCTTTGTTGTTTAAATTTCGTATCATGGAACAGGAAAGCACACGTCAACAGAAAGTAGGGAAACAACTGCAAAAAGACATTGCAGACATTATCCGTTTGCAGGGCATGGCGATGTACGGCGGCGCCATGGTGTCGGTTACGGCCGTGCGCATGAGTCCCGACCTGGCGCTGGCGCGCGTGCACCTGAGCATCTTCCCTTCGGCCAAAGCTCCGGAAGTAATGAAAACCGTTGAGCAGCACTCACGCGTCATACGCGGGGAACTGGGCAAGCGGGTGGGTAAGCAACTGCGCATTGTACCCGAATTAATGTTTTTTGTCGATGATTCGTTAGATTATGTAGCTCGTATAGATGAACTCCTGAAAAAATGAAACTGCCGCTTTTCATTGCCCGGCGCTATTTGTTTGCCAAAAAGTCGCACAACGTCATCAACATCATTTCCATGATCAGCGTGACGGGAATTGCCGTGGGTACTTTGGCGCTGGTGGTCGTGCTGTCGGTCTTCAACGGTTTCAACGACCTGGTGAAATCACTGCATACGTCTTTCGACCCTGATATTCGTATCACCCCCTCGGAAGGGAAAGTATTTTTGCCGCATACCGCTGCGTTCGACGAATTGCGCACCATGCCACAGGTGGCCTCTTTTGCCGGAATACTGGATGAAAATGTGCTGCTGCAATATCGTGGAAAACAGGATATTGTTACGCTGAGAGGCGTTGACAGCACCTTTGAGGCTACTACGCCCGTAAAAAAAATGATGTATTCCGGTGAGTTTTCGCTTCACCACGGCGATATTGAACAGGCAGTGCTGGGGCGCACGGTGGCATATAAACTACGTGTAGGCATTTATTTCCTCGACCCTTTGGAAGTGTATTTGCCCGACCGCGAAGCTGCTTTCAATCCCTTGAACCCTACGGCTTCCCTGAGCCATGATTATCTCTACCCGGCAGGTGTTTTTTCTATGGAGCAATCGTTCGACAGTCGCTATGTGTTTGTGCCCATTGCTTTCATGCGGCGTTTGTTGAACTACACCGCTGAGGTCAGTGCTATAGAACTTCGACTGACGTCCGGTGTCGACGAGCAGAAAATGGCGCGGCAGGTGCAAAAAATCCTGGGGCCGGACTTCGATGTCAGAGACCGTTACCGCCAAAACGAATCGACCTACGCGATGATGGCTTCCGAAAAAGCGATGATTTACGCCATCCTGATGTTCATCATCCTGATAATTTCCTGCAATATATTAGGCTCCTTAGCCATGCTCATTATTGAGAAGAAAAGCGATGTGAAAACGCTGCAAAGCCTCGGCGCCGACGACCGGCTGATTAGCCGCATTTTCCTCTTGGAAGGATGGCTGATCTCCTTGTTGGGCGTTGCGACGGGGATTATAGGCGGACTTATCGTCTGTTTCCTGCAGCAGCAGTTCGGGCTCCTGGGCATGTCGGGAAACTTTTTAGTGAATGCCTACCCTGTGCGGGTGTTGTGGACGGATGTGCTGTCGGTCGCCTTGTCGGTGGCCGCCATAGGTTTTCTGGCGGCGCTGATCCCGGCGCGTTATGTGAAACGGTTTAAGTGAAATACTTCAAAATCCTTTCCCTGTCCTCATTTTATGATTACGGATTTCCCGGTTCCGTAAATTATGCTTATCTTTGTGTCCGAAATTTAATATTTTATGGATACAAATTACATTACATTTGAAGAACAACAGGCGCAGCAAAAAATTCTCACAGGCTTTTTCACTAAAGTTTACGGATGGATGTGTGCCGGACTGTTAATTACCGCATTGACGGCTTGGTATACGGTTAATTCCGAAGTTATGCTACAGGCTATTTTCGGTAACCGGATGGTGTTTTTCGGATTGATTATTGCTGAGCTAGTACTTGTAGGCGCCGTGGCAGGCGCTATTCAGAAACTGTCCGTTGCTACGGCCTCCCTGTTGTTTGTGGTGTATTCGGCCTTGACGGGACTTACCTTGTCGGTGGTTTTTCTGGCGTATACGGCCGAGTCTATAACCAACGCTTTTTTGGTGACCGGCGCTACTTTTGGTGGCATGAGCCTTTTCGGTTTAACAACCAAGAAAGACCTCACATCCTGGGGACGCCTTCTGTTCATGGCCTTGATAGGCTTGATTATTGCTACCGTAGTGAATATCTTTTGGGCCAGTTCTACCTTGTACTGGATCACTACCTACGCCGGCGTGCTGATCTTTACGGGACTGATAGCCTACGATTCGCAGAAATTGAAAATGATAGCGCTGCAAACCGATGATGAAACCGCCAAGGCCAAATTATCCATTCTGGGAGCACTGAGCCTCTACCTTGATTTCATCAATCTTTTCCTGATGCTGTTGCGCATTTTCGGACAAAGGAAGTAGCCTGCAAATTATATCTCAAAATCCTCCGGCTTGTACCACGCATAAAACCTGCCGGACGAGGGAACAAATTTAAGCACGCAGAAATCCGGGTCGGTATATGACTTTTCCGGATAGGCGTTTTTGAATTTCTGCTGCCAGTATTTTTCTTTAACGACCAAGTCGGACACTATTTCCATGTGCCCCTTGAGCATGCAGCCTTTCCACACCAGCTTGCGACTGTAAAAGTAAACGCTTGCTTTCGGGTTTTGGCTTATTGCAGCAGCAAATTTCGAAGATGTATTCGTGCAAAAATACATTTCATTGATGGACTCCCTGTGCTTGCCGGGCATTACCGCCTTAACAAGCGGGTAGCCGTCTTGCCCCACACAGGATAGCATAAAAGTATTCACACTTTTATACAACTTCTCAGCTTTTTCTTTTGTTGTTGTCATTGGGGTTTCTTTTTTTAAATACAAAACACCGCATACAGCGGCACGGATTTTACGCCGTTTTCCAATCCGAAGTTCTTTTTGGATATGCGGATAGCGTAGGGGCACTTGTATTTTTCCATGAAAATACCCAGGCTTTTAGAACGCACCCGTATGCCTGCTTTCACTTCAACCGGAATAACATCCATGCCTTTTTGAATTACAAAGTCCATCTCGGCCGTGTTATCGTTTTTCCAGTAAAACAAAGGTGTCAGGTTGGCGGAGAGCGCTTGTGCCACATAGTTTTCAGCAATGGCGCCAATGAAAGTGCCGTCGGTTTCCAGCGGAGACAATATGGCTTGCGCCGCTATGCCCGACTGCATGGTCAGCATCCCCACGTCTGCCATGTACATTTTGAAATCGCTTAGGTCGGCATGCACTTTGATCGGCATAATACCGTGGGTTATTTTTTGGCATTTAAGCACCACGCCTGCATATTTAAGCCATTCGATGGATTCGCCGAAAACAGTAGCGCTCCCGCCTTTTTGCACAACACTGTATTGAAATTTATGATTCTCTTTGGCTAACTGGGCGGGGATGGATTCGTAGCATGCCCGTATTTTTATGCTTACGGCAGGCTCGGCATATTTGGCCATATCGGCAATGTATTCTTTAAGAATCCTGTTTTGGATGTCTGCCGTCGCTACGAAGCTGTTGGTGTTGAAAAACGCTTTTACAGCAGCGGGCATGCCGCCCACCAGCAAATATTGGTTATAAAGCGTTATGGCTATTGAATGCACATCCAAAGGCTCATTGGAGTTGAAATGCTGACGAATTAATCCGGCGAGATGCGCTTTGTCTGATGCCCATAAAAATTCTTCAAAATCCATAGGGAAGAGTGTGAGTTCGTCAACCTTGCCTACCGGAAAGGAGTATTTTTTCCGGTTGATGGCCACTCCCAGCAAAGAACCCGCGGCTACAACATGGTATTCGGGCGCTTGTTCGCAAAAATATTTCAACGAAGTCAAGGCCCTTTCGCTTGCCTGAATTTCATCCAGAATGATTAATGTTTTTCCCGGAATGATCCGTTGCGAATGTACCGATTCCAAATATTGGATAATGGGGGCAGGTGTAATGTTTTCCTCAAATTTCTCTGCTAAGGCTTTGTCTGTTTCAAGGTTGACAATAATACAGTTGTCGAATTCATGCCGGCCAAATGCTTGCAGAATATAGCTTTTGCCCACCTGGCGCGCACCGTTGACAATGAGCGGCATCCGCCCGGATTTATTTTTCCATTGGACCAACTCATCATAAATTTTCCGTTTCATTGCATGTATATTTTGGGACAAATATACTTTTATCTATGGAAAAATACAAATTTTACCTATTTTTTCATAGATAAAAATAATTTGACCGGTGAAATTGGCTTTTTACTTTTGTTACTCACTTTGTTGCCACCAAAAGAAAAAGCACCTGCATTTATTATTGCAAGTGCTTGGTTCTCTGTGGCTCCTCAGCCAGGACTTGAACCTNNGACCCCCTGATTAACAGTCAGGTGCTCTAACCAACTGAGCTACTAAGGAATTTTTTAAACGGACTGCAAAAGTAATGGAAATTTCGGAAATATGCAATACCTTTGTGAAAATTTTGCTTTTTTATGGAGAAATTGACTGTCCATGGGAAATCCGGATCCTCGCAATTGCTTGTGGGTGAACCGGTGCAGCATATTTCAACCCGCCTGCCGGATACCGGTGTGATAGTGATTACCGATGAACGGGTGTATAATCTTTATCCTGCTGTTTTTCAGCCTTATAAAACAATTACCGTCGCTTGTGGAGAGGGTGTAAAGACCTTAAATACTGTAACTTATATTTATGAGCAGCTGATGGCGTTGGGCGCCGGCCGGTCTACTTTTATTGTGGGCGTTGGCGGCGGTGTGGTGTGCGATATCGCAGGTTTTACGGCCTCGACCTACCTGCGGGGACTGCGTTTCGGCTTTGTGCCTACTACCTTGCTGGCACAGGTGGACGCGAGTGTGGGCGGAAAGAACGGCGTGAATTTTCAAGGGTTCAAAAACCGGATAGGCACGATTAACCAACCGGAGTTCGTGCTCTGTGACCCTGCGTTTTTTGCCACCTTACCGGAGCGGGAAATCCGTTGCGGGCTGGGCGAAGTGGTGAAGCATGCCCTCATTGCCGATGCGGACATGTTCGATTATATCGAAACTCATATCACGGATATTCTGTCCTTGCAACCGGCCGCCATGGAGCGTTTGGTGCTGGATTCGGTGCGCATCAAATCGGCAGTGGTGAACCGCGACGAGCGAGAGCAGGGCGAACGGCGCATCCTGAATTTCGGACACACGTTGGGGCACATTATTGAGGAGCGCTCTGCCTTTAATCATGGTGAGGCGGTGGCGGCGGGCATGGTCGTAGCAGCGAACGTGTCGCAGCAATTGGGCTGTATTTCCGAAGCGACGGTGCAGCGCATCATTGCCCTGCTGCAACAATTGGGACTTCCTGTGCAATCGCCCATCCCCGCTGCCGAGTTGGTGGATGCTTTATCTATGGATAAAAAGCGCGAGGGCGATCG
>DBDM01000136.1:0-5106 GCA_002293585.1 Bacteroidales bacterium UBA932 | reverse complement strand
TCTTAGTCACTTAGTCTCTTAGTCTCTAATCTCTTAGTCTCTAATCTTTAATCTCTAATCTCTCAGTCTCTCGTCTCAATTATGCTTTGTCTTTCCATCCCTTCCCTTCCGCTTCCACAGGTCATGCAACTGGTGGAACATGCCGGTATGGCCGAAATCCGTCTCGACCTCTTAAAGCTTTCGCCGGAGGAAATAGCGCCCTTGTTTGCCGTGCATGGGCAGAAGATGATCGCCACCTGCCGGCCGGGACTGTACACTGAGCCGGAGCGGGCGGACAGGCTTAAGGCCGCCATTGATGCGGGCTGCGGATATGTCGACCTGGAGGTCGACGCTTCCTGCGTGTTTTTGGATACGATGATTCCTTACGCCAAAGCTAAGGGATGTAAGGTGATCTTATCTTATCATAACGAAAAGGAAACGCCGGATCGTGAGACCTTGGAACTGACGGTTATTGAGTGTTTGGCCTGTGGTGCCGATGTGGTGAAGCTGGCCGCCATGGTCAACACTCCGCAGGATGCTGCGCGGCTATTGGCCTTGTACGGACATCACGAGCGGATCATTGCGCTGGGCATGGGGGAGAAGGGCAGGATCACACGGGTGGCGTCTTTAGCCCTCGGCGCACCTTTCACCTATGTGGCGCCCGACGGCACTACCGGCACCGCTCCCGGACAATTCACCGAAACGGAAATGCGGCGACTTATTGAAGTGATTAGGTGACGAAGAGACGAAGAGACTAAGTGATTAAGAGGGAAAAGGGTTAAAGGTAAAGGGTTTAAAGATTATACCATCGAGAATGTATCGTAATTTCTTAGTTACCTAGTTACTTAGTCTCTTAGCCACTTATTTACTCATTCACTATTTCATTTTCAATTTTCAATTTTCAATTTGTCAGCAGCACCGTAAACGCACTGCCTTCTCCCTCCTGGCTCTGCACCTGCAAACTGCCCCTGTGCATCTTCACAATTTCACGCGAAAGGCTCAGTCCTATGCCGCTGCCGTTTTTCTTGGTGGAAAAGAAAGGAATGAATATTTTTTCACGGTTTTCAGGCGTTATGCCGCAACCATTATCGGCCACCGTAATGTACGGCTGCTTGTCGGCAGTGATGCCCGAAAAAAGGATAATTTGTGGCTCCGGCTTGTCTTTCACGGCATAGGTGGCATTGGTGATGAAGTTGATGATCACCTGCTCCATCAGGTTTCGGTCAATGCGGGCAGTGATTAAAGGGTTGTCGGTTTTTATATCCAGTTGAATATTTTTTTGCTGCAACGAAGGCTGCATGAGTTGGTGCACGGCCTGGAGCAGGCCATACAGGTTGACGGACTGTAACTCGGGGACAATTGTTTTGCGCAGGCTGCGATAGGTGTCGGCAAAGCGCAGCAACCCTTCACTGCGACGTTGTATAGTTTCCATAGCCAGCTCTATTTCTTCCAGCTCGCGGGCAGTAATACCCTCCGGCGCTGCCCGCAGGTTTTCCACGCGCTTTTTCAACGTGTCGGCTAAGGATGAAACAGGCGCGATAGAGTTCATGATCTCATGCGTCATCACATTCAACAGCCCTTTCCAGGCGCCTGATTCCACCTCTTCCAGTGTGGCGCTGATATTATGAAAAGCAATCAGTTTGTAGGTGCGATTATTGGTTTGAAAGGTAGACGCTTTGGTCAGCGTTTTAACCAATTGCCGGCCGGCGTTGACAGTGATCAGGCGGCTTTCTCCCAAAGGAATGCCGGTTAGTTCGTCATACAATTTCCCGTTTCGTTTTTTCAGCCAGTGAATATTTTTCAGGGACGGGATTTGGAACATAGTTCTCAGCGCATCATTCATCCATAGTACTTCCATGCTGTCGATCTCGTAAGCTAAGATGCCCGTGTCCACCAATTCCAGCATGCGTTTCAGGTAATGCTGCTGGGCTTCTTTCTCACGGTTCAGGGCTAAAAAAACATCGCTGATGATGTTGAAATGGCGGAAGAAAATATTTTCCTGCCGCTTGCTTTCCGGGTATCTTTTCGAGAAGTCGCGATAATGCACCGCTTCTGTGAAGTCATTGATGCCGCGGAATATTTTGAAGATGAACTGCAGGATATATCCCCCGGAACAGAACGTGGCTATTGCCGCCAGCAGCGATAAGGGTATATTTTTCTGCGTAAGGAAATACACCGTTACCCCGCCGCACACTNNATTTATTATTTATGATTTATTATTTATTACTCATCGTTCATCTCTTAGTCTCTCATCTCTTAGTCTCTCGTCTCATAACCCGTACTTCTCCATTCTCCTGTACAGCGCTGCCCTGGTGATACCCAGCGCCGCTGCTGCCCGCGAGATATTGCCGTTATGCTGGGCAATGGCTTGTTCCACGGCGCTGCGCTCCAGCGTTTCGAGATTGCCGGTAACCGGAGTAGTGGAGGCTGCCTGTTGCTCCAACGGAGAGAACACCATGTCTTGTTCGTCTAAAGTATCGCTGTCCGACATAATAACGGCGCGCTCCATGGCATATTGGAGTTCACGGACATTACCCGGATAGTGGTACTGCAGGAGTTTCTGTTGGGCTTTGTCCGACAAGCGGAGCGGGCGTTTCAGGTATTTCTTCTCGTACATCGACAGGAAATGCTGCGCCAGCAACAGGATATCATTGTCCCGTTCGCGCAGGGGAGGTACGGTAATTTCCACGGTGTTGATACGGTAAATTAAATCTTTGCGGAAACGCTGTTCGTTGGCCAGTTCCGGCAACGGCACGTTGGTAGCCGAGAGCAGGCGCACATCCACCGGAATGGGGGTGTTGCTGCCTAAACGGGTGACCTGCCGGTTTTGCAGCACGGTGAGCAGCTTGGCCTGCTGCTGCAGACTGATGTTCCCGATTTCATCGAGGAAGAGTGTGCCGCCGGTGGCCATTTCAATAAGTCCTACGCGGTCTTCACGCGCATCGGTGAAGGCGCCTTTCTTGTGGCCGAACAGTTCGCTTTCAAACAAGGTGTCGGTCAGTGCGCCCATATCCACCTTCACTAACGGTTTGTTTTTCCGCAGAGACAATTGGTAAATGCTTTGTGCGATGAGGTCTTTGCCGGTGCCGTTTTCACCCAGTATAAGTACATTGGCCTCGGTGGGCGCAATTTTTTCCAGCTTGCGGAACAGACTTTGCATCACCTCCGATTCCCCGATAACAGCGGGACCGGTGCTTTTCTTTTGGGTAGCGGCCGGTTGCGGCTTTGCACGCTTTTCCAATAGTTCGCGGAGCGTATCCAATAAATGTTGGTTGTGCCAGGGTTTCACCACAAAATCGGCGGCGCCTTCCTTGAGACATTTCACCGCCAGGTCAATGTCGGCATAGGCGGTGATCATCACCACAGCCACTTCGCTGTTCCACGCTTTCACCTGCCGCAGCCAAAACAGTCCCTCATTGCCCGTGTTGAGGGCGCTGGTGAAATTCATGTCCAGCAGCAGAATGTCGAAATGCTTTTCCGTCAGCAGGCGGCGCAGGTGCTCGGGATTGTGATCCGTCACGATCTCCTTGACTTCCGGTTTCAGCAGGAAGCGTACGGCGGTAAGCACATCCTTATCGTCGTCTATCACCAGTATATTTGCCTGTTTCAGATTCATGGAACAAAGGTAGGTTTTTTAATTGAGAGTTGAAAGTTGAGAGTGGAGAATTATGGTTGGTCATTGCGACCGCGAGGAGAGCCTGTCCCGAGCGAAGCGAAGGGAAAGCAACCTCCTACCTTAACCGCCATAGGGGGGGGGGTAAATCGCTTGTTACAAGTGATTTGCAAACTCATCCCATAAGCCCCCTAAGCCCCCTAACCCCCCCAAGGGGGAGGTTTAGAAAAAATGCGTATCTTTGCAGGGTATTAAAAAAGCAACGAAATGAACTATCGCCTATATTTGGACAATTGTTGTTTCAACCGGCCCTATGATGACCAAACGCATTTGCTTGTACAGTTGGAAACAGAAGCAAAATTGTTTGTTCAGCATGCGATATTGGAAAAGTCGTTTGAATTGGTGTGGTCCTACATTTTAGATTATGAAAATTCGGCAAATCCATATCAGGATCGCAATCAGTCAATAGCAAAATGGAAAGAGCTGGCGGTATTAGACATAGATGTTTCCGAAACGATTATCAATTGTGCAGGAAAAATTGCGCAAAGAGGGGTTAAAAATAAGGATGCTTTGCATATTGCCTGCGCCATAGCGGCAAAATGCACCCATTTTTTAACTACCGACAAGAAATTATTAAACATTCCTTTTAGCGAAATTAACGTCATCAACCCGATAGATTTCATTAAAATTTTAGCAATATGAGAACAGACACTATAATACGTACAGAAGGCACACAGGCCTTAATGGCAAGTCTTGGCCTGGTAGAAGCGGAACGCTTCATCATGTTGATTCAAAAAGAGGCGTTCGATTATACCCGCTGGCAGGAAAACCTGTTTGAAGGCATGAGTATAGAGGAAATCAGCCAAAAAGCTGTTGACTTTCGTAATGCGAATAAAACTTTTTGACAGCTGGTCAATAGCCAACCAGTATAAGGCCGGAGTTCATAGCTCCGACTTTTTGTTTTGTGGGGTGGGCATTAATTATTCTCCTTCTACCTCTTCAAATGCAACGTCAAATTTTCCGAAGAAATCCAAATCAATAGACATTCTATGCCCCAACTGCAAAGCCAATGCTGTGCCACCGACCAGGCGAAGGTCGGCAAAGAAAGGTATTTGCTGAATCTTTTTCAGAAGTACCAGGGTCGGTTCGGCGATTGTAGGAAGGTGTAGCATCTGAATTGAATTTCGGGGGTGTGGGTAATAGTGGCTATAAAAGCCAATGATTTAGGGAACATGGAGCGTATGTTCAGCGCTGTTTTCTTTATTTTGTCGAGGCCATAATATTTTTTCATTAGTACCCAGTCATCCCATTTTCCATAGTCCAGCACCCGCCCGACAACATAATAGGCGTGCTGCTCCATGTCCAGGTCATTGATGTTGATGTCCCAGAAAAGGTTTTTGGAAAATTGGGTTTTGATGTCTTCGGCCGCTTCCATGAATGGATATATTTTTGACAAATATACGCCAAAAAAAGAATTTTACAAAATATGCTACCCTTCCACCCTTTACCCTTCC
>DBDM01000163.1:3408-4754 GCA_002293585.1 Bacteroidales bacterium UBA932 | reverse complement strand
ACTCTCCATTCTCCATTCTCAACTTAATAGGTCATTGCTTTCGCTTCGCCGCGGAGCACAGCAAGGCCGTTGTTCGCCAGAGCGCCCATTTCGTCCTCGCCGGGGTAAACAGTCACCGTAGCCAGGAACTCTACTTTCTCGGTAATACGTGTTACCATTAAAGGGTTCCAGGCAATGCCACCGGTGAGTAAAATACCGTCGATCTTACCTTTCAGCACCGTAGCCATAGCGCCGATATGTTTGGCAATATTATAGCTCATGGCCTGATGAATAAGGTCGGCTTGTTTATCGCCCGAAGGAATAATTTCTTCTTCTATTTTCTGGAATTGGTTCGTACCTAAATGCGCCACCATGCCACCGGCGCCGGTCAGGATCTTTTTCACCTGATCAAGTGTATATTGGCCGCTGAAACACAACTGCGCCATTTGCAAGGCAGGCAAGGTGCCGGAACGTTCGGGTGAGAACGGGCCTTCGCCGTCAATAGCGTTGGTTACGTCAATCACCTTACCGTTTTGATGTGCGCCAACGGAAATACCGCCGCCCAAGTGCGCCACGATCAAATTCAATGATTCGTAGGGTTTGCCTAATTTTTTGGCGTGCATTTTAGCGATAGCCTTTTGATTCAAGGCATGGAATGCAGAAGTGCGTTTGAACAGCGGATGTCCGGCAACGCGGGCTACGTCCTGCAATTCGTCCACCACCACCGGGTCGGCAATGAATGCACGGCAATTGGGAATTTGCTTGGCCACATCATCGGCGATCAATGCACCGAGGTTGCTGGCGTGTTCGCCGTATTGGCATGCTGCCAGGTCGGCTTTCATGGCCTCATTTACCTCATAAGTACCCGAAGCTAAAGGGCGCATCAAACCGCCGCGCCCAACAATAGCGTCGAAACTTTTAACATCAAAATTATTTTCTTCAAGCACTTTCAGGATAACATCTTTGCGAAACTGAAACTGATCAGTGATTATTTTGAATTGTTTTAAATCAGCTGCGTCGTGCTGCAGGTTTTTTTGAAAAACATTTTTATCGTCTTCGAATACGGCAATTTTGGTTGATGTAGAACCAGGGTTAATGGTTAAAAGTTTCATGTTTAAGGTTAGGGTTAAAGTTGTGGGTTAAATTACGGTTTACAAGTTATGAGTTATGAGTTTTTGTCTCTTAGTCTCTTAGTCTCTTGTCTCTTAGTCNNGTCTCTTAGTCTCTTATTTCGCCATTAATGCGGCTAATACAATGGAATTAAGCTTGCTCTTGGTAGAGTCGCCACGCGAAGTGAGAATACAGGGTACCTTAGCGCCTACTACCATAGCCGCCAATTCACCTTTACCAAATCTGGCCACTGTTTT
>DBDM01000163.1:2946-3313 GCA_002293585.1 Bacteroidales bacterium UBA932 | reverse complement strand
AATTTGTCCGCGATCGGCCATTTTGGCAATCATTGCTGCTTCCACACAAGCCGGCATGCCCGGCAACATCTGCTCGGTAGCGGCCAGTATAGCTACTTTCGGTTTCTCTATTTCCAAAGCTTTCGCCGTATTAATTACATAANNGTCCGGCGCAGGAATTACGGCCACATCGCCAATGACCAGGAATTTTGGATAAGCGGGCGCCGACAACACTGTCACGTGGCTGAGTACAGCCTTCGGCGGCATTAGGCCTGTTTCCTTATTCAAAATAGCGCGCATATACTTGTCGGTGGTACACAAGCCTTTCATTAACACATCGCCTTCGCCTTTGTTAATGAGGCTTACCGCCATGGCTATGGCCGACACT
>DBDM01000163.1:0-2936 GCA_002293585.1 Bacteroidales bacterium UBA932 | reverse complement strand
CTGCGCACACTTTCTTGATCATTTCCTGGTCGCCCACCAGGGTGGCTTCAACAAAGCCTTTCTGCACCGCGCCGGCTAAAGCGCTAATGGTATGTTCATCTACTGCCCATGCGGCTACTACACGTTTTTTTGGTTTTTTTGTTACTGCTACAAACAATTCATCAAAAGTGGAAATCATACAATAGTTAAAAGTTATGGGTTAAAGGTTAAAAGTTAAAAGTTATTTTGCCCAGACTGCAATGTTCATACCGAATTGAAGGCTTACCGTTTTTAGATCTTTCGGATTGAAAGAAGATATATTTTCCGCCGCAATATGGAATTGGAATCCTTTCAACCGCAACAATAGCGCCAGTGAAGGATTGAACAATTTATTCATCATGAAATTATTTCCCGCAGCCACAGTGAACCAGTTGCCCACCTGGCGGCTGTACATCAAACCGAAGGTAGTACGCTGAAAGTTGTGCAAGGCACGGGTGCTGAACAGGAAACCGAATTTATCGGCCTTGGTAAGGTTGTATGAAACGCCTAAGAATATTTTACCGGGTAAAAACGAACTGTAGGGCGTCTTGGTATCACTTTCTTCAAATTTAAAAGCTTCCGACAGGGTATCGAGCACCGCATCAAAACTGCCGTCTAAGCTTTCGAGGCCGGAGAATGTATATTCGCCGTTTTTCACGAAACTGCGGTATTCTTTCAAACTGGAATTCCAGGTGATCCAGCCCCAGTCGATCATACTAAGACTAACTTCCAATCCATGAATAGGTGTTTTATAATACACCCCCAGATCAAATGCCGCACCCGAATTCGTAAGTGCACCTTCTTCCAGATCAAACAAAGAAGTCCGCAGCAACGCGTCAGACTTCAACGTTAAGGCATACGTATCGGGGTCGGTATATAAAGATGCTTTCATATCATTGCCATAAGCATTGACAGCGCCGGCTAAGTACTTCACCCGTCCGCCCACTTTCCAATTATCGTCAATCTTGCGGATGTAACCTAAAGCAGCTTCTACATAAGCGGTTCCGTTCACGTCGGCATTGGCTTCAATAGTGCCGCCGGGTTTATTTCCGTCCAGCAACAACACTGCCACATCCTTAGGAATTAGCACCGAGCCGAAAGCCTTTGTCGACAAGGAAAATGTGATCATATTCTCTTCGCGGATACGAATACCGAAAGAAAACAGCTCCATTGAAAAGTCCGTAGTAAAACGGTTCCTGTCATTTGCCGTATTCAGTATTTCCCGGTTGATCTGTAACTTGTTCCCTTTACGGGTAATCAAATCGCTATAGCCGAAGCCGCTATTCACATCAAGACCTATGTTGGAGAGGATAGGAATACCCATATAATAGCGGGTAGTATCCAACAGGTTGGTAGGGTTCGAACGCATGGATTGGGGCGACCAGCGCATAAAGTGCATCAAGGTGCTTTCCTGTGCGGTAAGCTGCGCCGCCAATGCTAAAGAAACAAAAAGGATGATATATTTTCTCATGGTATTTATCTTTATTCAATTATTATAACTCATCTTTTATATCATCGTAGTTCACTCCTGCCTGCACACCTACCTGTACTTTCNNAGAAATTCATGCCGGCCTGCACCCCTACCTGTACTTTCACGTAGTTGTCTTTAGTGATGACTACCGTACCGGCGCCGGAGGTATTCACCGTTAGGCTTATCGCTACCTTTTCGGCGTCCTTCAATCCTTGTATGGCAGCATTGGTCAATTTACGAACAGGTAATTTCGACTCTTTCGGCGCCACTACTTTGCCGTCGGCGTCTACCGCAGGCGCTTCTATTTCCACCGGTTGCTCGAACAGTTCAGTCAGAGTAGCGCCGGAAGCATTAAGCAATACGCCCTGTAATTTCACCGACACCGGCATATTATTTACGGCATACACCTTAGCGCCTAATGAATTGAAGGTATAATCATCGGGGAAACTGATATCCAATGTATCCAGCACCCGCAGGTCATCGGCAGCCAGCTTCAAAGGCACCACCACTTCGCCCGATGCCGTAAGGCTGGTTGTAGATGTAGTGAAGAAGTTTCCGGGGCTGGTATTTCCCTGCGGATTACTTAAAGATCTAAACGTGAAACTGGCGCTGGTAGCACCGCCGCTGATAATAGCATTGATAATGGGGGATAGCACCTCCCCTCCTATCTTGCTATTGGTTTGCTTGTAAGTAACTGAAGACGATGCTGCTTCGACCGTAAGCGTTCCCGCGTCATTTACCGTTACCAGCCCGGTATTTGTTTGGACACTCACCTGGTCAAGCGTTAGTTGAAGGGGAATACCGAGATAATTGGTAGCCGAAACATTAAGGTAAGCGCCGGCTATCTCGCAATCACCCATCAACTGGTCGAAAGCGCTGATACTAACGCTTTCCGTCTCCACAAATGATGTTTGGCCAAAATAGCCGTAAACCGCCTTCAAGGCAGACGAAGCGTCTAAAGACACACTGGCGCCATAAGTATGCGTACCGGCTGCCAAGGGGTCTGTAGGTGGAATAATGGTCACTACTAAATCCAACTCATTGTCTAAACCCATTGCTTCGTCAGTTAATACCATAGTTCCCGAAAGCGAAATGGTAGCTGTTCCGGCAGCCGGTATTAGCCCAGTTGTATAGGTCGCGCCGGCTGTGGTGGCGCCACTCTTTGTAAAGCCTGGAAGCAGCAATTCAAAACCTGCTGCAAAAGTACTATTGTTAGTGACGGTCAACTGCATATTGTTCACATCAACTCTGTCTAATTCTTCTTCGTTCGGCATATTAAACGGCACTGTAATATCAATTTTCAACTGATCTTGCAAGTATGACAAAGCAGGAGGCAAAGGTGAGATAGGTATTGAAACCGGAAGCAAAAAGGTACCCGGCGACAAAGTCACCGATGCTGGAGGAATGGTCAACAAGGTAGAGATGCCCGGCAATGTGATCGTAGGTA
>DBDM01000070.1 GCA_002293585.1 Bacteroidales bacterium UBA932 | reverse complement strand
GTATATTTTAAATCTCTAGCCATGGTGTCTCCTTAAATTCTAAAGTGAGCAAAAGCCTTGTTGGCTTCAGCCATTTTGTGCATATCTTCTTTACGTTTGAAGGCGCCCCCTTCTTCGTTGTACGCCGCCATAATTTCGGCACACAATTTTTCAGCCATGGATTTTCCGCTGCGTTTACGCGAAAATATTACCATGTTTTTAATACTTAATGAAATCTTTCTTTCGGGACGCACCTCAATAGGAACCTGGAAGTTTGCACCTCCCACGCGGCGGCTTTTTACTTCCACCTGCGGGGTAATGTTTTCGAGTGCTTTTTTCCAAATGTCGAGAGGAGCCTTGTCAGAATCTTTCATCTTCTCGCCTACCATGTTGATCGCATCATAAAAAATGCCGTAGGCAATACTCTTCTTCCCCTGAATCATCAGATTGTTTACAAACTGCGTTACAAGTACATCTCCGTACTTGGGATCAGGAAGCAGAATCCTCTTTTTAGGCTTCGTTTTTCTCATTTAAAAAAATTATTTAAAATTAAAGTTATTACTTTTTAGCAGCGCCGGCTTTCGGGCGTTTGGCGCCATAGAGCGAGCGGCCTTGCCTGCGGCCGTCGACACCGGCGGTATCCAATGCACCGCGAAGAATGTGATAACGTACACCGGGGAGGTCTTTCACACGACCGCCACGCACGAGCACGATAGAGTGTTCCTGCAAATTGTGGCCTTCGCCAGGAATGTAAGCGTTCACTTCTTTCTGGTTCGTGAGGCGTACACGAGCTACCTTACGCATAGCCGAGTTAGGTTTCTTGGGCGTGGTGGTGTAAACACGTACACATACGCCGCGGCGTTGGGGACAAGCATCCAAAGCGCGTGATTTGCTCTTTTCGATGATTTCCTCGCGTCCTTTGCGGACAAGCTGTTGAATTGTTGGCATAATTTATTAATAATCTATTAGTTACATTTTGTTACGCTTACACAAAGCGGGTTGCAAAGATAGTAATATTTTTTTGATTACAAACAAGTTTTTAACAATTTTATTATCTTTGTAGTCAATATAACTGTAAAATTATGTCTAAAGCTCAGCAATTCATTGATTTAGAACATCAACACGGCGCCCATAACTACCATCCGCTACCCGTCGTACTGTCGCGCGGCGAAGGCCCCTTTGTGTGGGACGTCGACGGCAAACGTTATTTCGACTTTTTGTCGGCTTACTCTGCTGTCAATCAAGGACATTGTCACCCAAAGATTGTGAATGCGCTGACGGAGCAGTCGAAAAAGCTCTGCCTCACCTCCCGCGCTTTCTATAACGACTGTTTAGGCCCTTACGAAAAGTATATTACCGATTATTTCAAGTACGATAAAGTGCTGCCGATGAATTCCGGCGCCGAAGCGGTGGAAACAGCGCTTAAGTTGGCGCGCCGCTGGGGCTACAAGCAAAAAGGAATCCCCGAAAACGAAGCTATTATTATAGTATGCGAAGGGAACTTCCACGGCCGCACCATCAGCATCGTATCCATGTCGACCGACCCCGACAGTTACGGGCAATTCGGCCCCTTCACACCCGGATTCATCAAAATTCCGTACAATGATGCGAAGGCGCTGCAGGAAGTGCTGGAAAAACACGGCGCGCACATTGCCGCCTTTCTTGTAGAGCCTATACAGGGTGAAGCCGGTGTGCTGGTGCCCGACGACGGATATTTAAAAGCCTGCTCCGAATTATGTAAAAAGCATCGTGTGCTGTTTATTGCCGATGAAATTCAAACCGGCATTGCGCGTACCGGCAGGCTGCTCTGCTGCGACCACGAAGCTGTCCGCCCCGACATGGTGCTGCTCGGCAAAGCCCTTTCCGGCGGCGTATTGCCGGTATCGGCCGTGCTGGCCGACGACGAGGTAATGCTCACCATTCAACCCGGCGAGCATGGTTCCACCTTCGGCGGATTTCCCTTAGCCTGCGCAGTAGCCGTGGCTGCATTAGAAGTGGTGAAAGAAGAAAAATTAGCCGAACGCGCCGAGGCGCTGGGAAAAATTGTCCGCGACGAACTGCAACATATCCAATCTAACCGCATTTCCTTAATTCGCGGGAAGGGCTTGCTGAATGCCGTGATCATTGAGCCGAAGAACGGAGTCGAAGCCTGGGATGTGTGCCTGCGCATGGCCGAAAACGGGTTGCTGGCCAAGCCGACCCACCGTCATATCATACGCCTTGCGCCGCCGCTCATCATCACCGAAGCGCAGTTGCGCGAAGCGCTGGATATTATTAAGAGAGTAATATTATCATTTGAGTAATATGAAGCAGAAAGACTATATTAAAATATTAAAACAATACAAAGAAACATCCGCTACCAAATACGGCATCCTGTCTATGGGCATCTTTGGGTCAGTAGCCCGAAATGATATAAAACCGGATAGTGATTTGGATATTTTTGTAAAAATGTCTATTCCAAACCCTTTTTATTTGGTACACATTAAGGATGACATAGAAAAAATCACCCATTGCAGGGTTGACATTGTAAGGTTTTATGATACTATGAACGCTACATTGAAAAAACGTATAGAAAAAGAAGGCCTTTATGTATGACAAAGAATTAGCGCTGGATATTCTCCAACAAATAATTACAGATTTATCATGACCACCTCGCACCTCCTCATGATACGGCCGGCGGCTTTCGGGTACAATCCCGAAACGGCCGTCAACAACACTTTTCAGCAGGCGGGTACGGGAAATATTCAGGAAAAAGCGCTTAAAGAATTTGATGATTTCGTGGCACTGCTACGCAGCCATCATATTGATGTCACCGTAGTGGAAGACACCCCTGAGCCGCCCACACCCGATTCCATTTTCCCTAACAATTGGTTTTCCACCCACAAGAACGGCACTTTATGCTTTTACCCGATGTTTGCCGAAAACCGGCGCCGTGAGCGTAAGTCAACAGTCATAGATATTATCAAACATCAATTTGATGTGCGGACAACGGTTGATTTCACAGACTACGAAAACACCGGACAATTCCTGGAAGGCACCGGCAGCATGGTGCTCGACCGCGATAATCATATTGCCTACGCTTGCCTGTCACCACGCACCGACCAATCCGTATTAGCTGATTTTTGCGGGCGGATGAATTACGCAGCCTGCTGTTTCGATGCGTCCGACAGTAACGGCATTGCCGTTTACCACACCAATGTGATGATGTGCGTGGGCGAACGCTGCGTCATTGTCTGCTTAGAAAGCGTGAACAATCCTGCACAGCGCGAAATGTTGGCCGACACTATTGAAAACACCGGGAAAGCCCTTATTCCGATTAGCCTGCAACAAATGGCACAATTCGCCGGAAATATGCTCGAAGTGGAAAATAAGCAGCACGACCATTTCATGGTGATGTCCGACACAGCGTACCGATCGCTCACCAAAGAACAAATACATAAAATAACACAGCACACCGCTATTCTGCATCCTGCATTAACTACCATTGAAACCAACGGTGGCGGAAGCGCCCGCTGCATGATGGCCGAAATTTACCTCAACAAAAAATAAATTATCCTGTGACTTCCATTGTACAAATAGACGACAAGCTCATTAGCGCCGACCTGTTCGAAAAACATTTTGTGTGCGATATTGCCCAATGCGCCGGCATCTGTTGTGTGCTGGGCGATAGCGGCGCTCCGCTCGAACAAAAAGAGAAGGCTGTTTTACAAAAAGAGTATGAAAATTTTGCCGCTTACATGAAACCCGAAGGCCGGAAAGCCATAGAAGAACAAGGCCTCACCGTTATTGATCCGGACGGCGATCTGGTAACGCCACTGATCAAAGGTAAAGAATGTGCTTACTCCTGTTTCGATGACAACGGGGTGTGCTACTGCGCCATTGAGCGGGCGTTCCTGGACGGCAAAACCAAATTCCGCAAGCCTGTTTCCTGCTACATTTATCCTATCCGTTTAAAACAATTAGGTGAGCTCACCGGCTTGAATTACGACGTGTGGCACGCCTGTGATGCCGCCCGTGAAAAAGGGAAAAAAGAAGGTGTTCCCGTATTCCGTTTCCTAAAAGAACCCATCATTGCCCGGTTTGGGAAAGACTTTTATGCCAAGATGGAAGCGCTGTATGAGGAAGACTTTGATATCTTGAGGCCGTGAGATCTTGAGATCTGCCCCCCTACACCGTCATGATTTCTTTTTCTTTTTTCTCTAATGCTTCGTCTATCTTCTTGTTGAAGCCGTCGGTTAATTTTTGCAGTTCGGTTTCGCTGTCTTTGGCCACGTCTTCCGGCAGGCCGTCTTTCTGGTATTTTTTGATCAACTCAACACCATCGCGACGTGCGTTGCGTATGCTGATACGCGCCTGTTCGCCTTCGGTTTTCACCTGCTTCACCAACTCTTTGCGGCGTTCTTCGGTAAGGGGCGGGATATTGATTCGCACGTGCTCTCCGTTATTTTGCGGCGTGAAACCGATGTTGGCGGCCAGAATAGCTTTTTCAATAGGCGCGATCATGCTTTTATCCCAAGGCTGAATGAGGATGGTCTTAGCATCGGGCGTAGTAATGCTCGACACCTGCGGCAGCGGGGTGGCCGTGCCGTAATAATCAACCATCACATTATGGAAAAGCGCCGGGCTGGCCTTCCCTGCTCTTACTGTGGTTAATTCATTGTCAAGATGCTCTAATGATTTCTGCATTTTGTCTTTAGCGATAGCTATTGTTTCTTTTGCTTTTACAATATCCATAACAACAATTTAAAGATTTAAAGATTCAAAGATTTAAACGGTAACAAGGGTTCCGACTTTTTCGCCGGTTACTATGCGGTAAAGGTTACCGGGTTTATTCATATCAAATACTACGAGGGGAATATTGTTTTCCTTACACAGTGTAAAGGCGGTAAGGTCCATCACTTTTAAATTTTTAACATAGGCCTCGTCAAAGGTCAATGCGGCATATTTAACGGCCGATTTATCTTTTTCCGGATCAGCCGTGTATACTCCGTCCACACGGGTCCCTTTCAGCAGCGCACCGGCTTCGATCTCCGCCGCACGTAGAGCGGACGCCGTGTCGGTAGTAAAAAACGGATTCCCCGTACCACCGGCAAAAATACACACCGTACCGTTTTCCAAATATTGCAAAACCGCATCTTTGGAAAAACGTTCACCCACCGATTCGATAGCCACCGCGGTGAACACTACCGATTTCACACCTATGCTCAGCAAGGCGGTTTGAAGCGCCAAACTGTTAATTACGGTAGCCAGCATACCCATTTGGTCGCCTTTCACGCGGTCGAAACCTTTGGATGCACCGCTCAACCCGCGAAAGATGTTACCGCCACCGATTACAATGCCGATTTGTACGCCCAAGCCGGCAATTTCCTTGATTTGCCCGGCGTATTCCTGCAAGCGTTTTTCGTCAATTCCATGTTGTTTTTCGCCCATCAGCGACTCTCCGCTGAGCTTTAATAAAATTCGTTTGTATTTTGCCATAAAATAATAATAAATCAGCATGTCTTTATATGAATGCAAACTTAGGTATTTTTTTTTGTTTTTAAAAATAAACATTTTTTTATCTGTATTTGCAAAATATAACAAATAGTACTGATTGTGAGGATGAAAAAATAAAGCGACATACCGTATAGTTTTCAAAGAAAATTTTATATACCTGAAAACAAGCGCTTTAACGGGTGTTTTTTATTGAAAAAATCAGCAAAAAAACATAGTATATTAAGTGTAATAATAGTTTAAAGATACCTTTTATTTCGTTTTTTACGCAAAAATTGTGGTTTTAATAGAAAACATATATTATCTTTGCAAGAATTTTATATAATTGGTTTGATACATTTACATTTTATTTAAGTTTAAGATGAAAACAATACAGATACAAAAAAGCACCGCAACCAAAGAGAAAATTTGTAAAGAAGCTTTTAAACTTTTCATAAGTAAACCTTACGAGCAGGTTACAATTAATGAATTGGAGACGGCTATTGGAAAAACAAGAGGAGCTTTGTTTTATCATATAAAAGACAAGCGTGACCTTTTTGCAAAAGTATTTGATAAATATTTCATAAATAACCAAAATATATATACGGTAGTTGGCGAAAATATCTTAGAGAGCGGAATGACCCTGTTAGAATTTATTGACATATACATAACGGCTCAAGAAAAAAGAATCAATGACTTATATGTTATTGCAGAAATGGACGAGAGCCAGATTGCTGAGAGAGGCATTTCCAAAATAGAAAGCACCTATTTGGCTTTGCAATTGAATGCCGGGTTTTATTTGGAAGATTATGACCAAAAAATGGACATGAATTTCAAAATGGATAGAAATACCTGGTCATTTTTCATCACAAAAGCCATAGAAAATGGAGAGATTAAACCCAATACAAATGCAAAGTTATTTGGAAATATATTCTCATCCATTTTTGTTGGAAAGTCAGTCCAGGATTCTTTAACGAAAGGGATAAATACCAAAGAGGTAAAAAAATTATTTTTGGCGGTATACAATAAAATCAAAGTCTGATTCGCGTGAGATTGAGAAATTATATAGTTAATTAAATTTTATTTTTCTAAACACCACAAATGCGAATCCAAAATATTAGATATAGAATATATGAATTAACAAAACTAAATACAAATATTAAATTATATTATGGATGAAATCTTCAAATACATTGAGAACTTTGTAGACGAGTATCGTATTCCTTTTTCCATGCACATTTCCGGTTTTAAGCACAATGAAATTGCAGAGAAAATGAATTTGCCTGTCGGTACAGTAAAAAGTCGTATCTTTTTCGTTCGTAGAAAACTCCAAGAAAACTTGAGTTAAAGAGGTAAGTTAAAGATATTTATGCAGAAAAACTTATTAGTCTCTATTACTCGCAGACAGGGCGTTTAAAAGAGATTATCTCAAATTTTGTAAAATCACGGAGTGGTTCTTTTCACATTGATTTTGTCGAAATCAACTGTGATTTGGTTCCTTTCCCGATGAATTACAGCCAGTTTTTTGATGTTTTCCCCAAGTTCGGTTTTAAAACTGCCGGCTGAAATTGATTTTATTTTGCTGCATATTTTGTCTACGTATTTTTACGAAAAACTGAAAAACGTATTAGAATCCAGCTCACCATTCTCGGACGAAAAATGGTTTACCAATTTGCTGGAAGTGAGTAATTAGGTTCGGCATCTATATATCTGATGCCGGAACAATTGTTTAACTCCGTAGCGTTGAAACCGAGTCAAAAGCTCTTTTATAATTAATCCCGAAAGCGGTAGATTTTTTATTCGATGATGTTATTA
>DBDM01000205.1 GCA_002293585.1 Bacteroidales bacterium UBA932 | reverse complement strand
TGGCTGTTCTGGGTAGCTCCCATCGCAGGCGCCATCCTGGCCGGTACGCTGTATAAGTGGTTGAAGAAGTAGGAAGAAAGTGACTAAGTGATTAAGAGACGAGAGACTAAGAGATTAAGAGATTAAGAGATTAGGAGATTAGGAGATTAGGAGCGGCGTGCTTGCCGCGCCGTTAGAAATGAGTGATGTTTTATCTGCGTAAATCCGTTTTATCTGCGTCATCCGCGTTCTATCTTGTTTTTATCTGTGAGATCTGTGGGAAACTTCGCCGGAAAAAATTAGGATATGTCAAAAAAAAAGCGTATCTTCGTAGTTGAATATTAAATGGAATTTCTCCATCATATTGCACATTTTCTCGCTCAATATTGGGCACCCATGCTTTGGGGAATCAACTTTGCGGCAGCCGCCGTTATCATCGTGGCTATGCTGCTCAACCGCTTCGACCCGGTGAAAACACTGTCGTGGATGGTGGTGATCATTCTCCTCCCCTATGCCGGCATCATTCTCTACCTCTTCCTCGGACAAAATTACCGGAAACGGAAAATCTACAGTCGCAAAGGCATGCGCGACGTGACCATGATGGACAACATAGGGAAAAAGCAAATATTGCAACTCCGGATCACCGACTGGAAACACGTGGGTAAAGTGGCCGGATATAAAAATATCATTACCCTGCTGCTCAACAACAGTCGCGCACTGCTCACCGGCAACAACCGCGTGACGGTGTTCCACAACGGCAATACCACCTTCGCCGCCATGAAGGAAAGCATTATAGCCGCTAAAGACAGTATTCACCTCCTCTCCTACATTATTGAAGACGACGAGATTGGCAATGAGATCAAAAACCTGCTGATACAAAAATCGAACGAAGGCGTTGAAGTGCGGGTGCTGTATGACGATGTGGGAAGCTGGAACCTGCCGCGCCGGTACGTCAACGAACTCATCGCCGCCGGTGTCGAAGTGCACCCTTTCGCCCGGGTGCTCCTGCCCTGGCTGTCGCGCACCGTCAACTACCGTAATCATCGCAAAATACTCATTGTCGACGGCGCCGTTGGTTATCTGGGGGGCATCAACATTGCCGACCGTTATGCCGACGGCGGTGAATTTTCGACCTGGCGCGACAACCATCTCCGCATCAAAGGGCACGCCGTACACTCCCTCCAAGCCGTGTTCCTGCTCGACTGGTTCTTTGCCACCAAAAAACAATTGGGACAACGTTTACGCTACTACCCTCCGGTAACCGTTACCGACGAATTGTATGTGCAAATAGTGCCTTCCGGCCCCGACAGCGACTGGGCCAGCATAATGCAAGCCTATTTCGCCGCCATCACACAAGCCAAAGAACATATTTACATCATCACCCCTTATTTCACACCCAACGAAAGCATACTCACCGCCATTAAAACCGCCTCGCTGAGCGGCGTGGACGTGCGCATTATCCTCCCGCGCAGATCCGATGCCAAAATAACCTACTGGAGCACCATGTCCTACCTCTCCGAACTGATGGAGGCCGGCGTAAAAGTGTACCTTTACAACAAAGGTTTTAACCACTCTAAAGTCATCACCGTCGACGGCAGCTTTGCCGCCATAGGATCGGCCAACATGGACGCACGCAGCTTTGAACACAACTTCGAGATCACCGCTATAATTTACGACAAGGAGATCACCGCACAAATTGAAACGCAAATAGCCTACGACATCAAACATAGCCGCATAGTGCGCCGGCGCCGCTGGGAACGCCGGAAAATATGGCGCAAACTGCTCGAAGGCGGCGCCCGNNCTACTCTAATTGAAAATTGAAAATGGAGAATTGAAAATGAAAAACCACGATGAAAGATAATAATATAGTTCAGGACAAATCATATCAATTTGCTTTACGCATAGTCAAATTATACAAAATATTAATTGATAAGCGGAAAGAATATGTACTTTCAAAGCAATTACTACGTAGCGGTACGGCAATAGGTGCACTAATTAAGGAAGCAGAACATGGACAATCAAAAGAGTTTACTTCCATACATAATGATTGCAAAGAACTAATATGCTTATTGGCTAGCATTGTCAAAACAACTAAACAATCTGTAAAAAAATAATTTTCAATTCTCAATTTTCAATTTTCAATTTATGTATCCCTCCCTCCCCAACCTGCAACACACCACCTCCGGCAACTTCTTCCTCATGGCCGGTCCCTGCGTGATCGAAAACGAACAACTATGTATGGACGTCGCCGGACAAATTACCGAAATTACCGGCAAACTGCAAATACCCTACATCTTTAAAGCCTCCTACCGCAAGGCCAACCGCTCACGCAGCGATTCGTTCACCGGCCTCGGCGACGAGAACGGCCTGCAAATACTGCAAAAAGTACGCAGTACGTATAACATTCCCGTGGTCACCGACATCCACTCGCCGGAAGAAGCCGCACAAGCTGCGGCATTCGACGTTGACGTGCTGCAAATTCCTGCTTTCCTGTGCCGCCAAACCGACCTGCTGGTGGCAGCCGCTAAAACCGGCAAGGTAGTCAACATCAAAAAAGGGCAATTCCTGGCGCCGGAATCCATGCAATTCGCCGCCGCAAAAATCAGGGAACAGGGTAATAGTAACGTCATGCTCACCGAAAGGGGTTCACAGTTTGGCTATTACGACTTAGTGGTCGACTTCCGCGGCATTGTCGAAATGCAACGCATCGGTTGCCCCGTAGTGCTCGACGTGACCCACTCCCTGCAGCAACCCAACCAAAGCAGCGGCGTCACCGGCGGAAAACCCGGATTGATTGAAACCATTGCCCGCGCAGGTATCGCTACCGGCGTCGACGGACTGTTCATAGAAACCCATCCCTGTCCCGCCAAAGCCCTGTCGGACGGCGCCAACATGCTGCCGCTCGGCGAACTCGAACATCTGCTCACCCTTTTATCCGAACTAAAAATCGCTGTAAATCAAATATTTTAAAAATAAACGAAACCCGTAATTTTTAAATTGTTTATTACTTTTTGCCTATTGTTAATTCCCAACCGCTATTCTGTAGTAATTTTGCGAATTATCAATTCGTTAATCGTATGATCCCCGCATCCGAACTCATTATCAACCCCGACGGCAGCATTTTCCACCTTCACATGAAGCCGGAACAATTAGCCGGTAACGTAATATTGGTAGGCGATCCCGGACGGGTAGAGATAGTGTCCGGCTTTTTCGACACCGTCACGCACAGCTCGCACGACCGTGAATTTGTAAGGAGTACCGGCACCTACAAGGGACAACGCTTCACCGTGCTCAGCACCGGCATCGGCACCGACAATATTGACATCGTGATGACCGAGCTGGATGCACTGGCCAACATTGATTTCGCCACCCGCGAAGTGAAACCGCAACACCGCACGCTCAACATTGTGCGCATCGGCACTTCGGGTTCCATGCAGGAACATATTGCCCTGGGCAATTACGTGCTGTCGACCGTTTC
This sequence comes from Bacteroidales bacterium UBA932, assembly GCA_002293585.1. GTDB lineage: Bacteria > Bacteroidota > Bacteroidia > Bacteroidales > UBA932 > UBA932. Next base: position 7,167 of record DBDM01000205.1, on the reverse strand, counting down.
CGTGGGCTTCGACAACACCTTGTGTTTCTACGCCGGTCGCGAAACCGCAGGACTTCCCGGTTTTGAAGAAGCGTTTATCCGGCACATGCAGTGGGGACGGAAAATGCCCTACCCTTACTTTGTAAAATCGTCGGATAAACTCAACCGGTTATTCAAAGACTTCACCATAGAAGGAATGACCATCTCCGCTTCCGGTTTCTACGGGCCGCAGGGACGCGTGGTGCGCCTGCCGCTGGCCGACCCCGGAATGAATGCGAAAATTACGGCATTTGAACATGACGGCCGCGTAATTACCAACTACGAGATGGAAAGCTCGGCGCTGGCCGGACTGGCCGCATTGCTGGGACACGAAGCCACCACCGTATGCTACATCATTGCCGACCGGAAGGCGCAAACCGCCGACTCCGGCTATAAGCAAAGCGAAACCGCCGGCCGGCATTCCATTAATCACCTTATCGAATCCGTACTCACCCGGTTAACCGCACTTTAAAATGATAAAACCGTCCGAAATAGCAGCAATGATCAACCTGTTGGGCGACCCCGACCGGGAAGTTTTTTCCATCATTGCCGGACGGTTGATCAACGAAGGGGCCGCCATTGTTCCCGCCCTCGAAAAAGCATGGGAACAACCCAGCGACGGACTGCAGCAGGAACGCATCGAGAATATCCTGGCCAAAATACAATCGGACGTGGCCACACGCAGCCTGCAAAACTGGATCGAAAGCCCCTACCACAGCCTGCTCGAAGGCGCCTACTGGATCGCCAAACAAAGCTACCCCAACATCCACCTGGAAGACCTGCAAATGGTGACCAATGATATTTGCAAAGACGTATGGATAAACCTGCAGGACGACATGCTGCCGGCCGAAAAGATCAAAACACTCAACTTCTTTTTCTTCCGCCAGCACCATTTTTCCCCGGCGCCCGATGACTTTCTGCTGCCGCAATATAACTACATCAACCGGGTGATCGAAACCCGCCACGGCAACCCCATGTCCCTGAACCTGCTTTACCTGCACATCGCNNATCGCCCAGCAGGCCGGACTGCCGCTCCATGCCATCTGCCTGCCGCGTAATTTCATCCTCGGCTACACCGGCGACAACGACGAACTCCTGTTCTATGTCAACGCCTACCAACACGGCGCCATGCTCCACAAAAAAGACCTCGACCTTTATTTCCGGCGCCTGCAACTATCCGCCGACGAACATTTTTACCAACCCCGGGGCAACACCACAGCCATATTGCGCCTGCTCGAACTGCAAATTTACACCTACGAACGGGAAAACAACGAGCCTAAAGCTGAGATTTTCCGCACCCTCCTCCCCCTTTTCGGCGAAGAAAAAAGCTATTTTAATGAATAGCAAGTAATTTCAATTATTGCTTTTCAATAATTGAAAAGTAATAATTATGTTTAAATAATTATAAAATAATAATTGGATTTGAATAATTTAAAAATAATTATTATCTTTGCATAAAATTTAGCAAGCATCATGAAAAAGAAAATTAGTAATCCGTTCTTGTTAAGAGGATATATCTCACCTGATTATTTCTGCGACAGAGAGGATGAAACCACTAAACTAATAGAGCTTCTCCGGGCAGGGAATAATATCACCCTCATTTCCACCCGGCGCATGGGAAAAACCGGACTGATCACCCATTGCTTTAACAACACAGCAATTCAACAGGAATACTATACTTTTTTTGTCGATATTTACGCCACCAAAACCCTGCGTGACTTTGTATTTCTACTGAGCAAAGAAATACTTGAAAAGCTAAAACCTTTCGGAAAGAAAGCCATGGACATCTTCGTGCAAGCCATGAAATCATTGCAAACCGGCGTTTCCTTCGATATGGCCGGCACGCCTTCTTTCAACATCAACGTAAGCGACATACAATCATCGGAAAAAACATTGGATGAAATATTCAAATACCTGAAAAAAGCCGATAAGCCCTGTATCATTGCCATTGATGAATTCCAACAAATAGACAAATACCGGGAAGACAATGTTGAAGCCCTTTTGCGCACACACATACAACACTGTAATAACGCCCAATTCATCTTTGCAGGAAGCCAGCACCATACCATGGGTAACATGTTTCTCAGCGCCGCCCGCCCCTTCTACATGAGTTCGGATATAATGTATTTAAGCAGTATTCCCTTAGATAAATACACCAAATTCGCCGTACAACATTTCAAACGGGGCGGAAAAAAACTCCTCCCCGAAGTAATGTCCGCCGTTTATGAACAATTTGAAGGCATTACCTGGTACGTGCAAAAAGTACTCAACGTATTATACAGCACCACTCCCCAAGGTAGTGAATGTAAACCCGACATACTGCCATTCACCTACCGGAATATACTCAATAGCAATGACTACACCTNNAAGTACTCAACGTGTTATACGGCAGCACACCGCAAGGCCGCGAATGTAATCTCGACATGCTGCCATGGGCCTACAAAAATATACTCAACAGCAACGACTACACCTATCAGGAAATTATATTCCGCCTGCCCGAAAAACAGCAAGAACTGCTCGTGGCTATGGCTAAAGAAAAAACCGTGCGGAACCCTACTTCCGGCGAGTTCGTAAAAAAATACAAATTACAATCGGCCAGCTCTGTGCAATCGGCGCTGCGCGTGCTCTCAGAAAAAGATTACATCACACAGGAAATGGGCTGCCACAAAATCTACGACCGCTTTTTTGCCCTGTGGCTGCGCGAAAACTATTAGCCTACTGCTTCCACTCCACCAGCAACCGGTGCAACATAGTTACGCCTTCGCCCGCAGTCCCCGTATGCTGAATGCCGGTGCCGCCAAACACATTCGGCTCAATCTCCGCCTGCAAATCCACCGTACGGTACAATCCCGGCAGCGTAAGAACTACCGGCGTCGACGTCTCCGCATGCGCCGTTAACCGGTTGTTTTGCACCGACAGCGTAATCGTACAATCCGTATGATAACAAACGGAAGAAACCGGCCGACTGATCTCAATCGCCTCTCCGTTCTCATACTTCATCAGAATAAAATCAACGGCATGATCGAATTTCACCGTGCGGATAATGCGCAGGGCATAACCCGTAAGCGTCTTCGTATCGAACTTGATATAAATATCCATATACTGCCCCGTAGCGCTGCCGAAACCCTGTCCCGCCGTTTTGGCCGGATCCACATTCAGCGTCACCGACATATCGCCGTAGTCACCTTGCAGCGGCGTATACAACAGCCGCGCGCCCCGCTTGGTCTGCAGCAAGCCTGTTCCCACACAGCCATTGATGCCTGCGCCGTAACGCCAGCAATCCGAAGGATCGGCCGTCCACTCAAACGCTTCCAACCCCTTCGGTTTATACCCGTCCACCGTCCAAAAGCCGGGCATGATCAAAGGCTGGTTAGCCGTCGGAAAATTATGAAAATCAGTATACAATATACCCTGATCCGTCACATCCGCTTTCGAAATGGGCGCCGGCATAATATATTGCTCTTCCTTTCCGGGATGAGAACGCAAATGCTTCGGCGCCACCCTTACCATCATATAATAACCCGCATCGGCAGGCGACAATTCATAGAACATTTCAGGCCGGTTTAACCGCGACACGGACACCTCCACCGGCTGCGCGCCCCGGGCGTCGGCACAGCGATACCACGTAACGAGCGACTCATCCCTTCGTCCTTCCAGCGCCAGCACATACCGTACGGACAACCGCCCTTTTTCCGGAGCAACAATTTCCGGCAACGAAACAAACTGCGGCGCTTCCAAATAACGCGGCGCAACCGTAAGCACAGCGGCCGACTCCAATCCCGCCGGCGTGCGTACAGTAACCACCACCGTCGAAGTTTCATCATCATTATTCGTTCCGGTAACCACACAAGCGCGGCCTTCCTTTTCTTCCAACAACACCTTATCCCTCGAACTTGTCGAATAAACAAGCTGTCCGTGCACCTGCGGATCCTAGTCGCGGAACCGCTTTTCCGCAACATTCAAAACCACCGTATCCACCCCCGACTCAATCGTTGCCTTCGCCGGCGCAATACGGAGCCAGGTAGCTATGTCATGCAAGTTCTTTCCTGTTTCCCTTTCGGCAGCAGCCACAATAGCCTTCACCCCCATCGGGTCCCAGTCGTCATCGCCCCTCAAAAGATTATACGTATTATACACCACCTTTCCACCATGCACAATACGGTAAGCGTTGNNCCCGCCATATCCACCGTCAACGCCGGATGCTTAGCCCCGATGAACAACGGTTTTCCGTTCAACGACACATTAAACTGATAACAACGCAAATCATCCGCAGGATCCTGCGTCCAGCCCACGTAAAGCGAATCGGAAACACTGTGGAAACGGCTGTCCACAACAATTACCGGACTTCCTGCCTTCGTAAAATACTGCCGTCCGCGGGTCAGCACATCCATATCGCAATTCAGGAAAACAGCGCCTGTACCCTGGGTAGCATAAAAAGGCTTGGAGCTGTAAAACGTAAAGCGGCAATCCAAATAAACGCCCGTACCCGCTAAGGCATCATCCGTACATTCAAAATAACAACGGTCGAACAACGTACGTTTGCCGCCGGAGAGCGGACACAGATTCAGGCGACTGATAAAACGGCAATTACGCGCCAAAACCTTATCGCCGTTACAAAAAGCCAATTGCGCCTGAACAATAGCCGAAGCCCGTTTTTCCCGGTTTAAACGGGGCAGCAGCGGGAACTCCAAATCCACATTACAATAATTACCCAACGTAAGATTTTCCACCCGCAATCCATCGCCCGTAAAACGGAACATCGTAAAATTCCCTTCGGCGCCCTGCGTTTGTCCGCGGTTCGAAGCCAGCACCACATTTTCCGGATTACCCGTCAGCCCGTATATATGCAAATAACTACATGCTATCTCCATCCCGAAGGGCGCCCTGTTGCCGGCTTTCGGCTTCCTTATTCCGGGATCGTCGGGGTCGTCCACCCAATACACGTAGGGCGCCAGGTACAGCCTCATAGGGNNCTTCACCGCCTCGCCGAACGAATTAAACACATAAGGATAACGCGCCGCTTCCTCGGCCGAAAGCTGCCCGTCCACAAAAAACGTCCTCTCATCAAGCACAATCGTTTCCCCTCTGTAAACGATCCGGTCGCCGCCGAACACAATAGCATCAGCGGGATCGAGACTTTGATACGCCTGCTGCGCCTGCACATTGGTAGTCAACAACAGGAAGCACCACAGTGCCGCAAGGATCATTATTTTTTTCATAATATAAAATTTTATAAACACCTACTTTTTCCCCGGATGAAAGCGAATGCCCACGGTCAAATCAATGCGCGACAGGTTCTCACGACCCGGCAATGTAATTGATTGACCGCCGAAATTTGCCTTAGAAAATCCGCCTGCCAGCAAAGATAACTGAAACCCTAAGGACACAGACTTAGACAAGCCTATATCATAACCATAATCCATTACTATACCTACTGTATTAGCCGTCATCGTTGCCGCAAAGGATCCTACTCTCCCCTTATCTATATATCCCAAATAGCCCAACGCCAAATTTATAGTAAACGCATTTTTCCTTGATGCGCTTAAGAAGCGTGTAGCAAACACCGGGCCTATAAAAATAGTTGTAATATTATCTTCCAAATCTCCGCTACCAACTACATAGCCGCTATTCGACGCTCTATTATATAAAATCTTACCTCCGGCGCCTAAGTAATCCGTAAAATAATAATCGACATCAACGCCCGCCACCAAGCCTAACCTTAATCCGTCAATATAACTTTTAGCAGAATTATCCATGCCGCCTGCTGCCGCCGCAATACGGTAGCCACCGCCAACAGATAAAGCCATACGCCACGGATGATAAGTGCTATGAGTTGAAGGAATAGCTACACCTTCAAAATCAGCCTGCGCATAAAATCCGCGTTGCATAGCTGTTACCTTATACTTCTCGATCAAGGTATTCCTTACCTCCGATTTATGCCTGAAAGTAAAATAAACGTAAGTACGATCCTCTTTCGTTATTTTACAGTTCAACGAATCACCTTCAATCACCAATAAATCCTGGGCATTCATACAATGACCGGCAAGCAATAGCCCCATTAACAATAATATCTTCTTCATTTCTTAGTTTTTTGTTTTGACAATATGGTTTCAAATTCCTTTTTCCCTACTACAGGATCAACAATAGTGATGCGCGGACGCCCTACAAAAAATCCCATTGCTATGCTGCAATGAATATAATATTCCTTGCCGAATTCAATATTAATGGGAACTTCCTCTTTTGTTTCTGTTTTCGCCCACAAAGAATTCCTGCCGTCTTTTACTACCTTGACAGTTTCAGCAAAGTTATTTTTCACCCTGCAAAGCGTATCGTTCCCTAAATACAAATTATAGCTCACCAAAGCGCCACCACCACTCCTGTACACATGCAGCAATGCATAATCGGCGCCTTCCAAATCATAAGACACGATTTCGGCACCACCGGAAGGCGCTATTTGCGGGGACACTTTAGGAGCGCAAGACGACAGGCATAAAAGCGTCGCCAAACAAATAAACAAAAATAAGCCTTTCATAGAATCATCAATTATTTATCAAGTTTTTAAAATTAGGATAAATCTAAACGCCTATAAAATTAACGAATATATTTAAACTTCTTCCGACCGTCCTGAATCTCTATTTTAGTAATACTATCGAGAGGTATTGATTGTCCAATCGCTTCCATAAATCTTGATTGAACACCTATTACCGAATTTGAATTAACATATATTCTATCGAAATAAAATATTACTTTCTCATTTTTATGTCCATAAGTAAATCGGGTTTCAATCGACGGACTATTGGTTAACAAATGAAGATCTCCATTTTTATCTACACATCGAATAGTATCAATAGGATTCGCCAAATAATGATATCTTTCATAAACCGGACCTTCAACAGTAACCTCTATTAATTTAGTAGAATCAATGTCTGCAAATTGATCCTTCAAGCTATTAACCGGGATATAATAAGTGGCACATGACGCAAGTGCTATAATAGTCACCAAGATTATAAAAATATTTCTCATATTGTTAAAGTTTAGGTGCAAATATAGTTAAAAAAATAGTTCCGTTTTTCATGAATGATGTAAATCTGCCAAATGGCACACTGCCATTACCCTCTTTTTGAACTACTCGAATTTTTCGAGTAGTTG
>DBDM01000078.1 GCA_002293585.1 Bacteroidales bacterium UBA932 | reverse complement strand
GATGTCGCGGAATGCCGGGAACGTATGTTGCAGGTCTTCCTGTTTATCCAACAGAGATTTGAGTTCATCGATCAAACCTTGTTTCACCGACAGGTTTTGTTCCTTCTGTTCTTCCATTTGCCGGATAAACTCGGCGCGCCGGCGTTTATATTCGTTGTATAACGATTTGAATTTTTGCTCCGTTTCGTCTACAACTTCTGCTAAGTCGGAAGTTTCTTCGTTCTGGTTTTCAGTTTGTTCAGACTGTTTTTCCTGATTGATAAATTTGTAGAAAGCCGATTTAATGGCTTCCGCTTCGCGGCGCAGTACTTCCAGCGGCTGACTGTCGAGGAGTTTGGCGAAAATGTCAAGCAATTCTTCCTTTTCAAGATGAATGTACTTCAATGCACTGTGTTCTTCATTCATCTCTTCCTCATGTTGCGCGGCATCGTTTTGAAGGCCGGTGCCGGTAGTTTCGTCCACGTTGTCCGGCGTGGCGAATTGCTCCTCCGGAGCAGGATGATGTAGTTCGTTATTCATGGCTACAGGTTCGGGTTTTAAAAAAATAAACTACAAAGATAAAAAAAATACCTAACTTTGCCCAATGATGCGTATAGATATTTTAAGTTTGTTGCCGGAATTGATGGAAAGCCCCTTAGGCCACTCTATTGTGAAACGTGCGCAGAATAAAGGGCTCGTGGAGATTTACGTGCATAATATCCGCGATTACGGCAAAGGGACCTACCGCCAGGTCGATGATTATGCTTTTGGCGGAAGCGCCGGCATGGTGATGATGATAGAGCCGATCTATACGTTGATCGAAAAACTGAAGGCCGAGCGCACTTATGATGACATTATTTTTATGACGCCCGACGGCGAACGGCTGGCGCAACCATTGGTTAACCGTATGTCGGGTTACACCAATGTGATGATCTTGTGCGGGCATTATAAAGGGATTGATCATCGCATACGTGAGCATTTGATAACCAAAGAAATATCTATCGGCGATTATGTGCTGAGCGGTGGCGAGTTGGCTGCTGCCGTGCTGGTCGACGCAGTGGTACGGGTGGTGCCGGGCGTGATCTCCGACGAAACGTCGGCGCTCACCGATTCGTTCCAGGACGGCTTACTGAGTCCGCCGGTATACACACGTCCCGAAGAATTTAACGGTTGGCGCGTTCCCGACGTGCTGCTGTCGGGCAATCATCGGCTTATTTCCCATTGGGAGGAAGAACAGGCGTTGGAGCGTACACAACGGCTTCGCCCTGATTTGTTATAATTATCTGAAAATAAGCGCATTTATTTTTTAATTGCAATAAAATCAAAAAATATTGCAATTGAAATACATTAAAATTCAAAAATAGTGCAATTAAATTGCAATAAAATCGAAAAATATTGCAATTGAAATGCATTAAAATTGAAAAATAGTGCAATTAAATTGCAATAAAATCAAAAAATATTGCAATTAGTTGAAAAAAAACATGTATCTTTGCAGAAAAAATTAGAACAATGGATTTAAGTGAATATGTTCAAATTGTGACCGACCAGCGGCGGGAATTGCAGGAAGTAGATGTGTCGGGTTGGTGCGACCGCTTCGAGGAATGCCTGTTCGAGCTGGACAGTCCTTTGGCGCAGGTGGTGTTGGGCGTGCGCCGTAGCGGTAAGTCCACCTTATGCCATAAGATATTGCATGAAAAAGGCGTAAAGTATGCGTATTGTAATTTTGACGATGAACGTTTGTTCCCCTTAAAAGCAGAGGAGTTAAGTAAATTGCTGGAGGCGCTGTACGTAGTCTATGGCGATTTTAAGTATTTATTTTTAGATGAAATTCAAAATGTTGAAAGATGGTACCTGTTTGTCAACCGTTTATTGCGGCAAAAAATACGCATGGTAGTCACCGGCTCCAATGCCAAGTTGCTGAGCGGCGAGTTGAGTACCCACCTCACCGGCCGTTATAACCAGATAGAACTTTTCCCTTTTTCTTTCAGGGAATACTTGCAGTACCGGAAAGTTTCGCCGGATGATATGTCGACCAAAGGAAAGGCCTTTAGAAATACGGCTTTTGAAGATTATTTGATGAAAGGCGGATTTCCCGAATTACTGGAATTAAAAAATGAACGCGCCTACGTGCAAAGCCTTTTTGATGCGATCATTGCTAAAGATGTACAAAAGCGGTTCAGGGTGCGATATCCCGAAGCCCTGCGCAAGATAGCGAATAACTTGGCCGATAATTTCGGGCAGGAAATTATTTATTCCGACCTGGCGCAACAATTCAACCTGAAATCTTCGCACACCGCCGAAAGCTATGTGGATTACCTCAAGCAGGCGTACCTATTGCTAGGGATACATAAATTTTCATTTAAAAGCAGGGAACGTGTGCGCAATGAAAAGGCCTACCTCGTAGATATGGCTTTTATTTCGCAACGCGACCACAATTTTATGGGGCAAAATTTGGGCTGGCGCCTTGAAAATTTGGTATATGTAGAACTGTTGCGCCGGCGTAAATCATACTTATATGAAGTATTTTACTATCGGAAAAATTATGAAATAGACTTTGTGCTCACCTATCGGAACAAGGTGCAGGAACTCATACAGGTGTCGGTAGACATCACGTCGCCGAAGACTTTCAAACGTGAAACATCGGCGCTGTTCCGTGCTGCGGAGGAATTGCGGTGCAATAACCTGACTTTAATAACCCTTAGTGAAGGGGNNTTAATAACCCTTAGTGAAGCGCGAACAGTGACGGAGGGTGACTTAACCATCAACGTTGTGCCGGTGGTCGACTGGCTCTGTCGTCCTTATGCTTAGTTCAACACCAGTTCGTCGATAAGGCTTTTCCCCATGCGTTTATTCAACTCATTCACAATGTCCTGACGCATCATGAATAATTGGTTGCGGACTACCGATGAATTCAGTTGTACAAATAGCGTGCGGCCTTTCATGTATTTATTACGTGTATTTTTAGCCACCGTGACGCCCAGCATTTCATCCCATAAGGTAAACAGGCGCTGGCGCAGCAGCCCTTCCTCCAAGCCTTCTTCTTTAATAAAGTCTTGAAGCACATCTTTTAATATATTAGTATCCTGCCTTTTCATCTCGCGGTTTCAAAGTCTCAACATCTCATGGTCTCACGGTCTTTCAAATCGTCCCCTGTCCGTATTGAATATTGCATACTCTTGGGTCAATTCTTTCACTGTGCCGTCTAACCGCACCTTATTGCTGTCCGTTAGGAAAATTTGTCCGAAAGTGGCGTGGGATACCATGAACAGGAGTTGGTGCACGCGTCCGGCATCCAATTTATCGAAAATATCATCCAACAACAACAACGGGCGGAAACCTTTTTGGTGATGCAGCAACTCAAATTGGGCCAGTTTCAACGCCAGCAGAAAAGTCTTCTGCTGTCCTTGCGAACCCACGCGCCGCAGAGGATAACCGCCGATACGCATGGTGAGGTCATCGCGGTGAATACCGGTGGTAGTATGTTGTAAAATGCTGTCGCGGTTACGGTTTTGTTGGAGTAGATCTGCAAATTCGCCCTCCTCAAGGTCCGATTTATAATCCAACTGTACAATTTCTTTATTTTCAGTCAGGTTATTGTAGGTTTGTTGAAAATAAGGCTGTAGTGTGGCGACCAATGTTTTCCGGTAGTTATATAGCTGCTTTCCTGTGTTAACCAATTGTTCATCAAGCGTTTGTAGTAGCTCCTCGATATTC
>DBDM01000010.1:6627-12440 GCA_002293585.1 Bacteroidales bacterium UBA932 | reverse complement strand
AATACTAACCTCAGCAATGAGTTTACCTACGACGAAACCATCAGCGCCCTCTACTTCTCCTACGGCTGGCAGATCAATAAGCAATGGAGCGCCAAGGCAGGACTGCGCTGGGAGAACACTTATGCAAAAGGAACATGGAAAACATCCGGCAAAGTCACCACACAAAGCTACAACGATTTTTTCCCTACCCTGTTCCTCGGCTATACGCCGCATGAAAAGCACAACTTCAGCTTATCGTACACCCGCCGCATACAGCGTCCCAACTACTGGAATCTGAATCCTTTCCGGCAGTACATGGGCGCCTATGCCTACATAGAAGGCAACCCGCAGGTGCGACCCTCCTACTCCGACAATCTGCGCCTTTCCTACGTGGCGTTCAAGGTGTTGAACATAGGCACAAGTTTCAGCTATAATAAGGGAATAATCGTCCAGATTCCCCAATACGACCCTGCCACCGGACAAACCGGCTACATACAGGGTAACTTCGGCACCTATTATTATCTCGGCGCCTGGGTGTCGGCATCGGGACTTCCCCTCACCAAATGGTGGCAATTAACCCTCAACCTCTGGGGCGCCTACACGGTTAACGACGATAATGTAACCACCACCACTCGCAGTTGGCAAGTCGAAACCTATCTTAACAGCACCTTCCTGCTCAGCAAAACCTGGTCGGCGGAGCTCGAAGGATGGGTACAAACGCCCGCCACCTGGGGATACTACAGCATGAAAACACGGGGAGAGCTCAGCGCCGGAGTTAAAAAAACGTTCTGCGACAATAAAGGCAACGTGTCGTTATATATCGATGATATTTTCAACACGAGCCGCTCTAACGGAACCATGTCGCGCAACGGCACCGTGAGCCACACTAATAGCCGTTGGGACAGCCGGGCTATCCGTGTCTCTTTTTCATGGCGTTTCGGAAACACGAACAGTCCGGCCAAACAACGTAAGGTGGGACAGCAGGAAGAAGCCAAGCGCATGGGCGGAGGGAATTAAGACCGGTAGCGGCGCGCTTGCCGATTTTGCAGTTAAAAAAATCATTGTTACCTTTACAAAAAATATACGTTTAACTGACATATTATATAGTAGTATGAAAAAAGTAGCTGCATTTCTTTTGCTTGCCCTGTCGTTGGTGGCATGTACGTCAAAAAGTAATCCTGAAACAGAACGGATGCTGCTGCAAGTGCTCGAACAAAAGGATTTTTTCCGGCTCGAAACCTTGCTGAAAAACAAAAGAGCCGAGCTTTCGCAGGGTACTGCGCTGTATATCGAAGCGCACCTGCAGAACGCTTTCAACCGCACCGAACAGTCGCTGCAAACGCTGGATGTATTGTTCAACCATCATGCACCATCGCTCAATGATACGTTGTGCTGCGCTGCTTTTCAGGTTAAGTACGACAATCTGTATAAACAAGGCCGCTACAGCGAAGCTGCCGAAGCGCTGAAAACCGCTATGGACAGCTATGCTCATACTTTGAGCAGCGTTGGTTTAAGCAATTTGCAAGAAATGTATAAAGCTGTTGAGCCGCTGAAGGCAATACCTCCGCAGAAAATGAACATTACGGCCGATGTCACCATTCCCATACGGCGCAACCAATTCAATCATGTAATGATGCCGGTAAGAGGCAACGGTACATCGGAAGATTTTGTCTTTGATTCCGGCGCTATGCTTTCCACCATCTCTGAAAGTTGCGCGCGTCGTTTGGGTATTCGCGTAATGGATGCGGTGCTCAATGTTGGTAATTCTACAGGAAGCACAGTACAATCGAAAGTTGGTGTTGCCGACAGCCTGCGGATTGGCGATCTGCTGGTAGAAAATATAGCCTTTTTGGTGCTGCCCGATGTGATGCTGTCATTCCCCCAAGTCGGCTACGTTATTCATGGAATCATTGGTTTTCCTGTGATGTACCAAATGAAGGAGGTAACGATATGCAAGGACAAAAGCATGACAGTGGCTGCACGGCCGGCGAAACGCAACTCGCACAACCTGTTTCTCGACGGACTTTCACCCTTCGTGCGGTGTGAAGCCGCCGGCGACACCGTGTTTTTTCACATGGATATGGGCGCCAACACTACGGAGTTTTCGGAAAAATATTTTGCGACGCATAAGGATGACATTACCAAAAATGCCCGGCTGAAGAAGGTAAAACGGGGAGGCGCCGGCGGAATTGTTGAAGAGGAAGTGTACGAATTGGATAATGTCCTGTTGAAAATCGGCGGACGTGAGCTGACATTGCCCACTGCTACGGTGCTGACCAATAAACTGTCGTATTTGGGAGGCAGCGATGGTACTTTAGGACAGGATGTGCTGATGCACTTCAATAAATTAGTCCTCAATTTTGAAAATATGTACCTGTCGTTGGAAGATTAAGGACAGACGAATCTACTCATATCACCCCTTCCGTTTTCCAGTTCTGCAAATATTCTTTTATCTGCGCTAAATAGTAAAGATATGCAAATATTCCGCTATAATTTAATATTTTACGCAAATAAAAAATAATTACATTTGCTGCGTATGAAAACACTGGGAATTGACATCGGAAGTTCATCGGTGAAAGTTTCGCTGATGGATGTTCGCAGCAGCGAATGTATGGGTGCGGTCACGCTGCCTTCATCTGAAATGCCTATTGACGCGCCGCAAACCGGCTGGGCGGAACAAGACCCTGCCATGTGGTGGGATTATGTATGTAAAGGCATTGTTCAATTATCGCAACAACACAAGATGGACGACGTGGCGGCCATCGGCATTACGTACCAGATGCACGGATTGGTGTGTCTGGACAAAAACGGCGCCGTGCTGCGCAAAGCCATTATCTGGTGCGACAGTCGCGCCGTGGATACCGGCGCCCGGGCCTTCGACGCCATTGGCCATGAAAAATGCTTGTCGCATACGTTAAATTCGCCGGGTAACTTCACCGCCTCCAAATTAGCCTGGGTAAAACAGCACGAACCTGCCATTTTTAACAAGGTATACCGTTTCATGCTTCCGGGCGATTACATTGCCTACAAACTGTCGGGCGCAATGAGCACCACCGCCGGAGGACTGTCCGAACAAATACTCTGGGACTTTAAAAACAATGGGAAAGCCGGATTTATAGCCGACTACTACGGCATTCCCGATACTTATATACCGGAATTTCATCCGGCTTTAGGTGTGCAGGCGCACACAAATGAGGCCACAGAACAATTACTGGGTATTAAAAAAGGAACGCCCATCTCCTACCGCGCCGGCGACCAGCCCAACAATGCTTTTTCGCTGAACGTGATGGAGCCGGGCGAGGTAGCTGCCACAGGTGGCACCTCCGGCGTAGTGTACGGTGTGACCGACAAGCCGCAGGCCGACCCGCTATCGCGTGTGAACCCTTTCCTGCACGTTAACCACAGCAACAGCCAACCTCGATTGGGCGTGCTGCTCTGCATTAACGGCGCCGGCATACTCAACGCATGGACCAAACGCCTCTGCGCCCCCGACATCAGTTATGACGAAGTGAACCAACTGTGTAACAGCATTCCTGCAGGCAGTGAAGGACTGATCATATTACCTTTCGGTAACGGCGCCGAACGTATGCTCGAAAACCGTTTCACCGGCGCCTGTATGGCCGGCATCGACCTGAACCGCCACACCCGCGCCCACGTGCTGCGCGCCGCACAGGAAGGCATCGCTTTCGCTTTCCGCTACGGCCTCGACATCATGCGCGAAATGGGCGTGAAACCGCAAGTCATCAGGGCAGGGCACGCCAACCTTTTCCTGAGCCCCATTTTCCGCACCACGCTGGCCACCATTTGCGATGTGAACATTGAACTGTATAATACCGACGGAGCGCTGGGTGCCGCCCGCGGAGCCGCACTGGGCGCAGGTTACTACAAAAACCGCGAAGAAGCGTTCGCCTCACTGAAAAAATTGGACACCGTACCGCCCGACCCTGCCGTAAAAGCGGTACTTGAAGAAAGCTACCGGCAGTGGAAAAGGGAACTGACAATGAAATTGAAAATTAAACTATAAAATTATGTCTACAAAAACCTACTTTCCGAGTATCGGAAAAATCAAATTTGAAGGAACAAAAAGTAATAACCCTTTATCTTTCAGACACTACGATGCCGAAAAAGTAGTGTACGGCAAAAAAATGAAAGACTGGTGTAAATTCTCCATGGCCTACTGGCACACCCTCTGTGGCGAAGGCGGCGATCCCTTTGGTCCCGGCACACATATTTTCCCCTGGAACGAAGGCAAGACCGCTATCGAGCGGGCAAAAAACAAAATGGATGCAGGCTTTGAATTTATGCAGAAAATGGGCATTGAATACTACTGCTTCCATGATGTAGACTTAATTGAAGAAGGTAATTCTATTGAAGAATACGAAAAAAACCTGAAAGAGATCGTAGCTTACGCCAAGCAAAAACAAGCCGAAACCGGCATTAAATTACTGTGGGGCACCGCCAACGTATTCGGCAATCCGCGCTACATGAACGGCGCCGCCACCAACCCCGATTTCGACGTGGTAGCCCGCGCTGCCGTGCAGATCAAAAACGCTATCGACGCCACCATTGAACTGGGTGGAGAAAATTATGTATTCTGGGGCGGCCGCGAAGGCTACATGTCGCTGCTCAACACCGAAATGAAACGCGAAAAAGAACACCTCGCCATGATGTTGACCAAAGCGCGCGACTACGCCCGTTCCAAAGGTTTCAAAGGTACTTTCTTCATAGAGCCGAAACCAATGGAGCCGACCAAACATCAATATGATGTGGATACCGAAACAGTGATCGGGTTCCTGCGCCACTACGGTCTCGACAAAGATTTCAAACTGAATATTGAAGTGAACCACGCCACGCTGGCCGGACATACCTTTGAACACGAACTGCAATGCGCGGCTGACGCCGGCATGCTCGGTTCCATCGACGCTAACCGCGGCGACGAACAGAACGGCTGGGACACCGACCAGTTCCCCATCAACGTATACGAGCTGACACAGGCCATGCTGGTGATCCTGCGCGCAGGAGGCCTGCAGGGCGGCGGCACAAACTTTGACGCTAAAACACGCCGTAACTCTACCGACCTCGAAGATATTTTCATTGCCCATATTGCCGGCATGGACGCCTTCGCCCGCGCACTCGAAGCTGCGGCAGCCATCCTCGAACAATCACCCTACAAGAAAATGCTGGCCGAACGTTATTTGTCCTTTGACGGCGGCATGGGTAAAGACTTTGAACTGGGTAAGCTGAAACTCGAAGACTTAGTCAACTATGCCAAAGCCAAAGGTGAGCCTAAACAAACCAGCGGAAAACAAGAATTGTACGAAGCTATTATAAACATGTATATCTAGTTTATTCATTATGCGCAACTATAATCTTTCCTATGTTATCGGCATCACATTGGTAGCCACTATCGGCGGACTGCTTTTCGGTTATGATACCGCCGTAATTTCCGGCGCCGAAAAATCACTCGAATCTTTCCTGATCCGTCCGTTGAACCTCAACGCTTTTATCCATGGGGCCACGGTGTCCAGCGCCCTCATCGGCTGTATCATCGGCGGGGCCATCTCCGGCTTCCTGTCGAACCGTTTGGGCCGTAAACGTTCATTGCTCACGGCAGCCATGCTGTTTTTCATTTCGGCCTTAGGCTCAGCCTGGCCCGAATTTCTATTTTTCCCGCACGGAGAATCGTCTATGGGATTATTGCTGACATTTAATTTTTACCGGATCATCGGCGGCATAGGCGTGGGATTGGCTTCGGCCGTTTGTCCCATGTACATCGGTGAGATCGCTCCGGCCAATATTCGCGGCCGGTTGGTGTCGTTCAACCAATTCGCCAT
>DBDM01000010.1:0-6604 GCA_002293585.1 Bacteroidales bacterium UBA932 | reverse complement strand
TATTTCGTGAACTGGGGTATCGCCAAAGGACAGACCATCGACTGGATCAATACCGTAGGCTGGCGCTATATGTTCGCCTCGGAAGCCATCCCGGCAGGACTATTCTGTTTGCTGGTGCTTTTCGTACCCGAAACACCCCGCTACCTGGCGCTGCGCCANNCGTAACGACAAGGCATTGTCCGTACTCGAAAAGATCAACGGTTCAAAAGAAAAAGCGCAACAAATACTCACCGAGATCAAACAGACAGTGAGCGAAACTACCAAAAGCAAATTGTTCTCCTACGGAAAAATAGTGATCCTCATCGGTATTTTGTTATCGGTATTCCAGCAATTCGTAGGTATCAACGTGGCCTTATACTACGCTCCCCGCATTTTCGAAAGCATGGGCGCCGCCAAAGACGCCTCCATGCTGCAAACCATTGTCATGGGATTGGTGAACGTAGTATTCACCGTNNTTGCTGATCACCGGCTCTATCGGCATGGCCATAGGAATGTTCGCCATCTCGGCGCTCTCCTATTTCGAAGTGATCGGTATCAGTACGCTGGTGTTCATCATTCTCTACACCGCCTCATTCATGATGTCGTGNNGCCGATATGCTGGGTGCTCATTGCCGAAATCTTCCCGAACAAAATACGCGGACAGGCCGTTGCCATTGCCGTTGCGGCACAATGGGCCGCCAACTATTTAATTTCATCGACCTATCCGCCGATGATGGAATTTAGCGGCGCCCTCACCTACGGCTTCTATGGTGCAATGGCCGTACTCTCTGCTATCTTTGTATGGCGCATGGTACCCGAAACCAAAGGCAAGACNNGAGGAAATGGAAAAGCTGTGGAAGAAATAGTATATACGATTAATGCTGAATCAATATATTCTGCTGCTGCACGATCTCATTGTCTCTTGATAGTACCATCATGTACAAGCCGTCGGGGACACTGCTAACGTCAATGTCAAAACTGTTGTCGAGATCAGCTACTTCCTGCTCCAACACCAAAGCCCCCGAGCCCACGGCAACCAAGCGCACCCGGCAATCGCCCCGCCGAACAGCCTTCCTGCTTTGGGGAACCGCTGCAGCAGCCGGATTAAAGTACAGCACCGACGAAACCNNGGCAGACGAATTAAAATACAGCACCGACGAAACAGGGTTCGGATATACCGTGTAGTTCCACGGATTATTGGAATAGGCATATACATAAAACGGCGTGCTTGTACTACGCTGACCGCAATCGTCCCTGATCTGTAAATGTATTGTATACATCATATGATCAGTATTGGTAAATTGAAAAACAGAGGTCTGCGAACCGGAAAGCCTCATACTAAAAGGCGAGCTTGCATCCGAAAACTCCCATATATAATCATGAATAAGATTCGTCGGAGTGGACGAGGATTGCAGGTAATAATTATGCCTGGCAACGCCTACACCTGCCATCACTTGATGTGTCTGGGCATCCATCACACCGTGAATACGCGGAACGGCGCCTACCTGCACCTCTTTATTGAGTGTATGGGTTTGGCTAGCGAAAACAATAGCCGCAGTTACAGATGGAGTGGACAGGGAAGGTGGCAGTAAACTTATTTGTGATGGACTTGGTTGTAGCGACTGGGACTGTGGAGTATTCACCACATCAAAGTCCAGGGTTCGCTTAGATACCCGGCACGAATAGGCGCCCGTACTCTCTACTTTCATTGACAGAGACGAAAAAAACCATTGCACATTACTAATACCCATTGGTGTAACGCCACTCCCCCATTGAATAGAATAATCGCCCTGGCAATTTGCTCCAATAACATCCGGCCCTGAAATAACCGGTTGACAGGTTTGAATGATCTTACTAATAGTAACTCCTCCGGGACCTACGACTGTCAAGGTACCGGATTGTCCGCCCAACCGGGTAGCCGTTACCGTGGCCGAGGTAGCATTGGAAGCCGTAATCGTGAACGCATCGCTGGGCGTTACGCTCCACGAGGTGGCTTTGCCCTCATTGGTCAAAGTATAGGATCCAATAGCGCATACTGCAGAGGAGCCGATGATATCCACAATCCAGTTTGCAGTAAAAGGCTGTGAAATTGATGCTCCTCCATAAGCAGCGGTTAATGTCCCGGAAGTATTTCCCCAAAAGTTTGGGCTAATAACGACCGATTTAATGGTAGAATTCTGCAATCCAAATTTATCTGAAGGAGAAACACTCCATTGCACCGGAAGATTTGCCCGATTATCAAGCATTGCCGTTCCGGATGAACCAAAGTTCTGCGGAACAACAAGTGCATTAGGATCCGGTTTAACCGCCATAGTATACGTCTTGCGTTCCCCACAATAGACTGTAGTAAGGCTAACCGAAGAAAATCCGTACCCATTATTCTCCACCGTAATACTATTATTTGTTGTTGTTACAGTTCCGCTATTTGCATATCCTTCCGGTATTACCCATTCATAGGCATCGGCCATGGTTTCAGCCGTGGCAGTAAAAGTAACATTGGTTGGCCTCCCCACAGTTACAACATTCGGCGAAGCAGTGAGCGTAGTGGCAGGGAAACTTCTGGTAATGGTTACTTCCAAAGGATTCCCATAATAATTAGGATGAACATTATAATTATCCATTGGTCGTACAATAATCTTTCCCCCATTTCCGCTACACTTATCTGGGTACACTGTAAAATAATAGGGTGCACGAAATACACTGAATGGCGTCCAACCAACAGAAGGCAAAGTCCACTGATAGTGCCCAATACGATAGGACAAACTATCGTCACTTGTGACACCCGGATAGATTAAATTTTTGGTTTCAATATTGAACGAAGTTTTATTGTAAGGAATATCCATGGTAGTGGTATAATTCTTATTGTCCATACGTATCCATGGAAGGGTATATCCTTTTAACGTAAGGAGGGTAACGGTTACCGTAGTAGAACCGGTTGGCCATTTAACGGTTATTTTCGGTCTGTTCTTACTCACAGATTCCGGCTCGCTCCAATGAATATCAACCCTATGGCTACCAGTAATTGTAGTGGTTGTAGTAGATCCTGTCAAACCGTTAACCACAAATTTACCTCCCTCACTAATCGTCCAAGTGGCAGAAGTGTGCTGATTCCCATTTTCCAATATGTAGGTGTAAGAAAGCACACTATTCGGCATGATATAAAGATTGTTGTTGTAACCACTATAAAGCTCTATCTTCTCATTTTGGCCAAGTAAAGGGTAAATACAGAGCAAAGCCATTAATATGACATAAAATTTTTTCATTAGGCATATATTTTAATAAAATGAATAAATTAAACCGATGCGTTGGAATGGAAGTAACCCGATGCGAAATTCATTGCTTGAACGTGAATATTCGTTACGCTCATAACTAGTGTGGTTTTCATAAACTATCGTGTCCTTAGTTTTCCCAAAATAGTTAAAAAATGAATAATCAATAGATAAACTAATACCTGCATTTACAGCTATACGGGAAGTAATGGCAAAATTAATTTCTACAAAAGGATGAACGCTCAAGGTCTGCGTAGTACTTTTGAAATTACTATTATAGTAAGAAGATATATATTCACTCACATAAGGCGGTGTAATCCCTTTGACATAACTCAAACGTTCAACATCATACGGATCTCCAATGTGATTATAAGTATATCTTAAATCACTTCCCCAGGCCAATAGCCATCGTTTACCCATAACCCGCTGCCATTCATGTCCTATGTACCCACCCACTGTATAAGTAGTTATCGCTGTTTTCGAATCAATTAATTTTGACCACGAAGCAAGCCAGGGAGCATCGCCGGCATCGCCGTCAAAGCGATTCTCATTCCAGTAAGCATAATAGGCCAGCAATCCAATGCGCCAGGCGCGAGACTTGTTGTCAACCTGACGCTTATAAAAAATCTCGAAAGGAACAGCATTGACAGGCCTCTCATAATAATAATTATGGGCTGTGACAGGAAAAATCACAGGGTAAAGGTTTACCCCTATGGAATTGCGGTCGGCTGCCAAAAAATGACTGTCGGATTGCGGCCAAACAGGTATATGCAATCCTCCGGCAAAAAGCAACAGTAATAATATTCTTTTCATAACAGCCCCCCTTAAAATACATAAATAATACTGAGCTGTTGGAAAGGCAACAAACGAAAGTCAACATAATGCTGCTTAATGGCATCCGGCTTTCGAGGAGTATTCACATTGGGCCCATACAATAAGGTCAGTTCGGGAGAAGTAGTATAATATTGATAAGAGGCATACATACTGAAACCTGCATTAACAAGCAAATAGGAAGTAATGGCAAAATTAATCTCTATAAAAGCCTTGGCAAAAATTTTATGTGTGTGAAAGGTGTTTTCCTGCAATTCGGAATAATCTACGGGAGTACCTTCCTCATAATAGTCATACCGGTATTCGTAAGTATAGGAATATCCGAGGTCGGCACCATAGCCGAATAACCAGCGCTTAGCCAATGTAGTTTGCCATTCATGGCCGGTATAGCCGCCAGCCAACAAATATTTCGAGTTAGAATTTGAAAAAGAGTATGGAGGATTATCAGCCACAATAGGCTGAACCTTACCCTTATAATGGTTCTTATCATACTGTCCCAGCACACCAAAGCGCCACGCCCGGTCGCTGTCTTTAACCTGCAATTTATAAGTCAGCTCGAAGGAGTGAAGTTTATCTATGTTCCCAAGGTTGGCAACAACAGGATAAAGGTTAACACCTAGGCTATGACGACCCCTTGCCAAAAAAATCCTGTCATCCTTCTGCTGCGCCTGCAACTCCTGCCGGCACAACAGCAGCAGGACACATGCTGCACACAATTGAAGAAATCTCCTATTTGTTTTCATAGGCATAATTTAAGTGATGAAATAATTAAGCGTTATTTTTTACAAATATACAAAAAAAATTAAAACCCAACAAATTAGCACCGTCGGGTATCCAAAATTTATCATACAAAAGATTAACAGACAATGCCCCTTTGCAGGATATAACCAACCGCCATTTTACCTTTTTGGATTTGATTGTTTAAAGTAAATGGCGGTTCATCCCACCTAATAGTGACCCAATGACCGCCGGTAGTAGTAACTGTTGTATGGGTAGTACTCCCTACAACAAATCGACCATTTTCAACAGTCCACGTAGCAGCACTTGAATTACTAATTTGTGAACCTTCTGCCCGATATTGAAACGCATTTTGCCCAATAGTACTGGGCACACAAATATTATTATTATATTCATCCAAAGGTATATCTAATTTTTCAATTTGTGCCAAACTGTATAACGGTATCGTCATGATAAATAACAGAATAAAAATTACCTTTTTCATAAGTTGGTGAATTATTAGAATGAGTAAATAAGGTTGATTCGCTGAAAAGGTTGAAGGCCCACGTGAAATCTTTCATTTGTGTTAAACTGTCTCTTAGGTTCATTCTGGTAGTGGGAGTCATATTTATTATAACTATAGACGAATGACATGCTGCATCCGGTACTGACTATGAAATAAGGCGTAATAGCAAAATTGATTTCTATAAAAGGATTTAAATAAAACTGATGTTGATAATAATTTCCCCAATTATGCACCCGTACATCTTCCAATCGCTGGATAGAGTAATTATATGAAGAGCTTCCATACCAACTATCACTTTCGTCATATGTAAATAAGTATTTCACATCCAACCCATAGCCTAATAACCAGCGTTTACCCAAGGATGTTTGCCATTCGTGCCCCACATAAACTCCTGTATAGTATGCCCATCCACGATATTTTTCTTCATACATAAAACTCCACCCACGATCGAAAAATAAAGTATCATTACCTTGTTTTTCGTCGTAATGGATATAGTCTAACAGTAATCCGAACCGCCAGGCCCTGTCTTTATCTTCAACCTGGCGCTTGTAGAAAATTTCAAATGTCTTATTATTGATTGCTCCAGATGGCATCTTATCTGTACCCATTATACGTGAAATAACAGGATACGCATTCACTCCGATATAATGCCGGCTACGCGCCATAAAGTCCCCGCTAACCTGTGCTCTCGCTCCGGATAAACTCACCAATAAATATAGTATGATTATTAATTGTTTCATAGTCTATCCTCCTTAAAATATATAGCCAATACCTATTTGCCGGAATGGCAAAATACTTACATCTACAGACTGCAGATTTATCTTACCGGGAGGAGGAGACAATGATGCAGATGATATTCCCGAAGGATAAGTCCGGTCATCCTTATAGTCTGTCACAAAACTTACCCCTGCATTAACAATCAGGTGGCGGGTAATAGCAAAGTTTATTTCCATGAACGCTTTAATAAAAATAGTATGTATTTTTTGTGTGTTTTCTATCTTCAAACCGAAATCATAATCATAAGTTTGTTGATAGGAATAACCCAAGTCTGCCCCCCAAGCTAATAGCCAACGTTTACCCAAAATGCTTTGCCATTCATGACCAATAGCACCTCCGCCCAAAAAATAAGTTTGTTTATCATCAAGATGATGATCTTCATAAGGATCACCTATCTCAGTATAAGCAGAAAAATAGTGATTATGATTATCATACTGCCCCAGCACACCGAAGCGCCACGCCCGGTCGCTGTCTTTAACCTGCAATTTATAAGTCAGCTCGAAGG
>DBDM01000107.1 GCA_002293585.1 Bacteroidales bacterium UBA932 | reverse complement strand
TAGTTGGAGCGGTCGTATTCCAGTCCGACGTTATTCGACACGCGGGCAGAGTCGGGCACGGCCGAAACCCCGGCATTACCAATCAAGGGGTTAATCTTATTGCCTTCTTTCAGGAAGAGGTTGAAGAATTTCACAAACAACACCCCGGCCGAAGTGGCAATAATGAAGGACAATGCACCCAATAGGAAAATAAATACCGAACGGGGTTGCAGGAACTTATCAGCCTGGGTAGAGCAACCCACGGTAATACCGATCAGAATAGTGATCACGTCAATCAGCGGGCCGCGGGCCGTTTCTGCCAAACGACGCGTAACACCACTCTCTTTTAATAAATTACCAAAGAAGATCATACCTAACAAGGGTAAACCCGAAGGAACGATAAAACAGGTCAATAAAAAGCCGATAATCGGAAATAATATTTTTTCCTGTTGCGATACCACGCGGGGCGGTTTCATACGGATAAGTCGTTCTTTTTTCGTCGTAAACAAGCGCATGATAGGCGGTTGGATCACCGGCACCAGGGCCATGTAAGAGTAGGCCGACACCGCAATAGCACCCATCAAATCGGGGGCTAAACGCGACGACAAGAAGATAGCCGTAGGGCCGTCGGCGCCGCCGATAATACCTATAGCACCCGCTTCACTGGCAGAAAAACCAAAGAGCAAGGCTAAAGCGTAAGCGCCGAAAATACCAAACTGGGCAGCCGCTCCGATCAACATCAACTTGGGGTTCGAGATCAAGGCCGAAAAGTCGGTCATCGCGCCAATACCCAGGAAGATCAAAGGAGGGTACCAACCCTGGCGCACTCCCTGGTAAAGGATATTCAGCACAGAGCCTTCTTCATACACCCCAATGGAGAACCCACTGGAAAATGGAATATTACCGATAAGGATACCGAAACCGATCGGCACCAGCAACATGGGTTCCCAGTCTTTTTTGATAGCTAAGTAGATAAATACCAAGCCGATCAAAATCATGACCATATGTCCTACGGTTATGTTGGCAAAGCCCGTATAACCGAGGAACTGCTGTAAATTGCTTCCTAAAAAGGAGAAAAATCCTTGTTCCATAACTATCCGATGATTACAAGTTCAGCGCCTTCCAATACTGAATCGCCCTTATTTACTTTGATGGCTATCACTTTACCGTCGCGGTCGGAGTCAATGCTGTTTTCCATTTTCATGGCTTCCAACACGAGTAGTTTTTGACCGATTTTCACGGTATCGCCGACATTTACGCTCACGCTCAAGATCACACCGGGCAGCGGTGATTTGATAGCGCCCGCATTGGCCGGCGCCGCAGGTTTGCTTACCACGGGAGCTCCGCTTTCCGATACGGGAGCGGGTGCCGGGCGGCTGATCTTGGCCGCCTGTTTAATTTGCCGGTCTATTTCCACCGAATAAGGCGTACCATTGACCTCCACTTCCGCCATTGTGTCTTCTACATCATTAATAACGACAGCGTAATCGTTACCATTTATCTTCAATTTATATTCTTTTGCCATAAGTTTATTGTTTATTGGGGACTTCGCGTAATCCGTAAATCTTCGAACTCCAGGGTGAATAAGTACGGGCTACTTTGTTAATGGTTAATATTGTATTTTCCACATCGTGGGCTTCCTCCTGCATAATATGTAAATGCACGGCAGTGGCAATGGCGGCGTACACTTCGCCGGAAACAGCAT
Source organism: Bacteroidales bacterium UBA932 (assembly GCA_002293585.1). Lineage (GTDB taxonomy): Bacteria > Bacteroidota > Bacteroidia > Bacteroidales > UBA932 > UBA932. Next base: position 4,861 of record DBDM01000107.1, on the reverse strand, counting down.
CGGGATTTTCCACTGTTTTAGCCGGCCCTGCAGCCTGTTCGGCTTTTCTGCGGCTCAGCTTAATGGAAGAAAGGCCGATTTGTTTAGACACCAAATACAGTATGATTAATGCCGCAAACACCACGGACATGGCTGTCATGGCCATAATAACCCCATAGGGGTCGCGCTCAGACAGGCGTTGTGAAGCAGCTTCTTTATCCTGTACAACATTGTTCGTGCTGGGCGTAGTTTTGTCCAACACTTTCCATTCGCCGATACCGTCTTCAGCCCGGCCATAAGAAATATTAGACTGCATTCCGGCAGGAACCGGCACGCTGTCGATAATCGTGCGTCCGTCGCTGCTGGTAAAGTAAATCCGGTTCTCCTTTGTCGCATCCAGGATAAAATTAATATGGAAAGTACCGCGCATCGGTTGATTGTCCGCCCAAAAGAGGATATGCTGGCGGGGTTTAATCTGGGTCAGCACGTCGCCTTTTGGAATAGGGTACATTCTCAGGTTATTGCGGTCGTTCGACAGGAAGCAACCGCCGATATTCACTGTACCGTATGAGGCATTGAACAGCTCAATCCAAGCGTGCTTATGCCCGAAGTCATCTTCGAAATCGTCTGTATTGGTGACCAACACTTCGTTCAATCGCATGTCGCCCTGGCTTTGCGCCACAGCTGTTTGTACCCCTGCGAGCAAACTGCCGATCAAAAATAGTATGTTAATTGTTTTTTTCATTCTCCATGTGCTATTTTCGATTCTCAATTATAAAGGCAGGTTGTCGTGTTTCTTCGCCGGATTGGTCAGCTTCTTCGTAGAAAGTTGCTGCAAAGCGCGAATAATACGGAAACGGGTATTGCGCGGCTCGATCACGTCATCAATATAGCCGTATTTGGCGGCATTGTACGGATTGGCGAAAGCATCGCGGTATTGCGTTTCTTTTTCGGCAGCCAGTTTAGCCGGATCGGGAGCGGCAGCTACTTCTTTACCGTAGAGCACTTCAATAGCGCCGGATGGTCCCATCACCGCAATTTCGGCCGTAGGCCATGCATAGTTAATATCGCCGCGCAGGTGCTTACTGCTCATCACGCAGTAGGCGCCGCCGTACGATTTACGCAGGGTAACGGTCACTTTGGGCACGGTAGCTTCACCGAAAGCGTAGAGCAGCTTAGCGCCATGCAGAATGATACCGCCGTACTCCTGTTGGGTACCGGGCAGGAAGCCGGGCACATCGACCAGGGTTACGATAGGAATATTGAACGCATCGCAGAAGCGCACGAAGCGGGCGGCCTTACGGGAGGCGTTGTTATCGAGGCAGCCGGCCAGCACCTTAGGCTGGTTGGCCACAATGCCCACCGACGTGCCGTTGAAACGGGCAAAGCCTACTACAATGTTTGCTGCATAATCTTTATGTACCTCTAAGAATTCGCCGTTATCCACAATACCTCCGATGACTTCATACACGTCGTAAGGCTTGTTGGGACTGTCGGGAATAATTTCATTCAGCGCATCTTCCAACCGGTCGATAGGATCATTGCAAGTCATCAGGGGTGCTTCTTCCAGGTTATTTTGCGGCAGGAAGCTCAGGAGCTTACGAATCAATTTTAAACCGTCTTCTTCGGAATCTACCGCGAAATGGGCTACACCGCTCTTGGTGGCATGCACGCTGGCGCCGCCGAGTTGTTCCTGGGTTACATCTTCACCGGTAACGGTTTTCACCACCTTAGGGCCGGTGAGGAACATGTAGCTGGTGCCCTTAGTCATAATATTAAAATCGGTCAATGCCGGAGAATATACCGCTCCACCGGCGCAGGGGCCGAAGATCGCAGAGATCTGCGGAATAACACCCGAAGCCAAAATATTACGTTGGAAAATTTCGGCATAGCCGGCCAAAGCGTTCACTCCTTCCTGTATGCGTGCTCCGCCGGAGTCGTTAATACCAACTACGGGAGCGCCCATTTTCATGGCTTGGTCCATGATTTTGCAAATTTTCATGGCAAAACTTTCCGACAAAGAACCACCGAATATGGTAAAGTCCTGTGCGAACACGTATACCAGACGGCCTTCAATGGTACCGTAACCGGTTACCACACCATCGCCGAGGTAAGTTTCTTTTTCCATACCGAAATTGGTGCAACGGTGCTGCACAAACATATCAAACTCTTCGAAGCTGNNCCGCCGTCGAGGAGCATGGCTATGCGTTCACGGGCTGTATATTTTCCTTTCTGGTGTTGCGATTCGATACGCTTTTCACCACCACCCATACGCGCTTTTTCACGTAATTGGATGAGTTTTTTAACTGTTTCAGACTGATAACTCATAACTTGAGATTAGGAGATTAAGAAATTAAGGGATTAGGATTATTTTTCGCAGAACTCGGTAAGCACACCGATGGTCGATTTCGGATGAACAAAAGCGATGCTCAACCCTTCCGCTCCTTTGCGCGGCGCTTTATCCAACAGCTGAACACCCTTTCCGGCCACCTCATTCAACGCATTTTGCACGCCGTCTTCCACCGCAAAAGCCATGTGGTGAATGCCTTCACCTTTCTTTTCAATAAACTTACCGATAGGCCCTTCGGCATCGGTGCTTTCCAGCAATTCAATCTTGGTTTGCCCTACCATAAAAAAAGCGGTCTTCACCTTTTGGTCGGCCACTTCTTCCACAGCATAGCATTTCATACCCAAGACATTTTCATAAAACGGAATAGCCTCGTCCAAAGACTTAACAGCAATCCCAATGTGTTCAATGTGAGATATTTTCATGATTTATATAATTAATTATTCTTAATCTTTGGGATAAAGGTGCAAATTTATCAAAAATAAATCAATTCTCCCAAAAAATTATCACGAAAAAATCCATATTTTTGTAAAATTTTTATTTTTCAATGGTCAATTTCCGTCATCATCATTATTTCCTGTTATTCCAGCGATTAGCATTGGTAATGTTACTTTTCAGCCTTTGCCGCATCGTTTTCTATTGGGTGAACAGCGACCTTTATCCCGGCATGACTTTTACCCGTTTCCTGCGTATTGCGGGCGGCGGATTGCGTTTCGACCTCACCGCCGTTATTTATACAAACCTACTATATATTATAGTCGCACTGCTACCGTTCCACTTCATATACCATAAAATAGTCCAATGGCCGTTGAAGGTCCTTTTCGTAGTCACCAACAGTGTGGCATTGGCGGCCAACGTAGCCGACATGGCGTATTACCGTTTCACCATGCGCCGCATGACTTTTTCCTTTTTCGAAGAGTTCGAAAACGACAATAACCTGATTAGTATATTATTGAACTCAATTGCCGGTTATTGGTACCTCTGGCTGCTGTGGATAGGGATAGTCGCAGTGCTGTGGTTTTGCTACGGCAAAAATGGTAAAAAGGTGAAGGGTGGAAAGGTAAAAGGTGAAAAGAAAAACCTTTTACCCTTTACCTTTCCACCTTTCGTCCGCTATGTGCTTCGCACCCTCATTATGGCGGCGGGGATCGGCCTGTGCGTGGCAGGAGCGCGCGGCGGTTTTCGCACCAGCACTCGTCCCATCACCCTAAGCAACGCCGGTAAATACATTACCCATCCGAACGAGGCAGCCATTGTGCTGAATACCCCCTTTAGTATCTACCGCACTACCGGCCGGAAAGATTTCAAGCCGCTGCATTATTTTAACGAGACGGAATTGGAAAAAATATATACGCCGGTACATACACCCGCTCCCACTGCCCCATTTCGCACGGATAATGTGGTGGTATTCATCCTGGAAAGTTTTGCCCGCTTCCAGGTCGGAGCATTGAACGGCGTGCCCGAGTTAGGCAGCTACACGCCCTTCTTAGACTCGTTGATACAGCACAGCCATGCGTTCTGCAACGGCTTTGCCAACGGACAGAAATCTATCGACGCCATTCCTTCGGTACTGGCCGGCATTCCTTCCTTGGAACAACCTTATGTCCTTACGCCTTACTCACTCAATGAGGTGAAAGGATTAGGCTCCCTGCTGCGCCGGAAAGGATATTACACCGCTTTTTTTCACGGCGCCCAAAATAATTCTATGGGATTCTCGGCCATTACCAATATGTTGGGATTCGAGCATTATTACGGTCGCGATGAATTTAACAACGACAAGGAGTATGACGGTATTTGGGGTATCTGGGATGAGCCCTTCCTGCAATTCTACGCCCAACAGCTCAATAACTTCCCACAGCCTTTTGCAGCGGCGGTATTCACGCTCTCATCACACCACCCTTTTAAAGTGCCTGAGAAATATGAAAATCATTTTCCGAAAGGCCCAATAGCTAACAATGAATGCGTGGCTTACACAGACTACGCCCTGCGGCGCTTCTTTGAAACAGCCTCCAAAATGCCCTGGTTCAAGAATACGCTTTTTGTGTTTTCGGCCGATCATTCGAGCTGGTGCGAATATAATACGGCTTACCAAAATTCGATGAACAGCATGGCTACACCTATTGTTTATTATCACCCGGGAATGGAGCAGGCCATTATGGACAGTAGCATCACCAGTCAAATCGATATTGTACCGACCATATTGGGCTACCTGAACTACGACGAGCCTTATGTGGCCTTTGGCCGTGACAGAAGTCAAAACACGCCGGGGTTCGTATTTAATTATAACGGCAATTACCAATTATTGTATGAGGATTATTTGCTACTGTTCGACGGCGAGAAAACAACCGGCTTCTACCGTTGGGACAACCGCGGATTCAACGGCCTGGGTGAGAATTTGCAGGATCAACTGCCGGCGCAACAAGAGAAGAGCGAAACGCTCATGAAAGCGCTACTGCAACAATATACCAATAGGATGATTGAAAACCGATTGACGGCACGATAGAACGCGGGTGACGCGGATTTAACGGATGTACG
>DBDM01000003.1 GCA_002293585.1 Bacteroidales bacterium UBA932 | reverse complement strand
CTCATCGTCGTCAACTGCATCATCCTCGGCCGCGCCGAGGCGTTCGCGTCGAAAAACAGCCCCGTCGCCTCCCTCATCGACGGCCTCGGCATGGGCATCGGCTTCACCCTCTCCCTCATGCTCCTCGGAGCCATCCGCGAAATCCTCGGCTCCGGCTCGCTCCTGGGCATCCCCTTCGCCGACGGCCTCGCGCCCTATACCCAGACCCTGTTCATCCTGGCCCCCGGCGCCTTCATCGTGCTCGGCTATTTGCTGGTGCTGTTCAATAAGATTAAAAAGTGACTAAGAGACTAAGTAACTAAGAGACTAAGATATTAGGAGATTAAGAAATTAGGGAAATAAGTAAATTAAAATAATAAATAGTCAATAATAAATTTTCAACTCTCAATTTTCAGTTATTTATGGAGTATATCATCATCATTATATCTGCCGTATTTGTCAACAATATCCTGTTGGCGCAATTCCTCGGTGTGTGTCCTTTCCTCGGCGTATCGAACAAGGTGGCCACAGCTTCGGGTATGGGTGGCGCCGTGATGTTTGTAATGGCGCTGGCTACACTGGTAACCTACCTGCTGCAATACTACGTGTTGGTGCCCCTGCATATAGAATTTATGCAAACGGTGGCGTTCATCTTAGTGATTGCCGCTTTGGTGCAAATGGTGGAAATTATTTTGAAAAAAATCAGTCCCGCCTTGTATCAGGCGTTGGGTATTTTCCTGCCGTTGATTACTACCAATTGTGCGGTGCTGGGGGTAGCTATTCTGGTGGTGAGTAAAGAATTTGCCTTCGGCGGCACGGAGCATTATTTGAACCTTGCCGAGAGCGTGGTCTATGCCGTAGCTTCGGCCGCCGGCTTTGCTTTGGCAATGGTACTTTTTGCCGGCATACGCGAGCAACTCGACCTCTCCAATGTGCCTAAATCATTTAAAGGCGTTCCCATTGCATTGATCAGCGCCGGCATCCTGGCATTGGCGTTTATGGGATTTGCCGGATTAGTATAACATGACGCCTACGGCCGAAACATATTATTTGCAGGGTAAAGCGCATCAGCAAAAGCAGGAATGGGCAGCGGCCATCAATGCCTACAAACAAGCGCTGGAGCTGGATGCTGAAAGTCCGGCGAAATTTGCCCTGGAATATATTTACGACATTCTTGATTTCCGTCATAACGATTTATTAAATCCTTAATACCGCTCGACAATGAAAATTATTATCGCCGGAGCAGGTGAAGTGGGCACCCATTTAGCCAAAATGCTCGTCGAAGAAGACCACACCATCACTGTCATCGATCACGATGAAATGCGGCTGCGTAAAGTAGCAGAGGCGGGCGATTTGTTGGTGATCCACGGCATGCCTACTTCTATTGAAACCCTGGAGCAGGCCAATGTAGATCGTGCCGATTTGTTTATCGCCGTATATCCTGACGTGTCGCAGGATATGAATATTGTGAGCGCCCTGTTTGCAAAAAAAATGGGCGCCAAAAAAGCGGTTGTCCGTATCAACAATGAAGAATATCTGAAAGCAGACCATAGCGCCTTGTTTACGGATATGGGAATTGACTACCTGTTTTATCCCGAAAAAAATGCAGTGGCTGCTATTTTGGAATTGTTGGAACGCACCGGTTCTACCGAGTTTATAAACTTTTCCGACGGCCGGTTGCAAATGATCGCTTATAAATTGGACGCCAATGCGCCGATATTGAATAAAATGTTGAAAGATATTTCGGCCGGTGAGCGCACCATCGACTTCCGGGTGATGGCGATTTCCCGCAATGGGCAAACCATTATTCCGCGCGGCAAAGAACAGTTCAAGCAGGGCGATTTGATATTCATTATTTCCGGTCGCGAAGGACTGTCTGAAGTGATGAAGCAATCGGGCAAGTCGAATATCGAAGTGGAAAAAGTATTGATCCTTGGCGGTTCGGCCATAGGGGTGATGCTGGCCACTGAACTTGAAGACAAAATGCAAACGGTGAAACTGATAGATTCCGACCGCGAACGCTGCGCGCAATTAGCCGAAAGCCTGCAAAACACGTTAATTATTAATGGCGATATCCGCAATACCGACCTGCTGATCGAGGAAGATGTAAAAAGCGTGGATGTTTTCGTGGCGGTTACCGGCAGTTCCGAGACCAATATACTCTCTTGTATTTTAGCCAAACGTTTAGGCGTGAAAAAAACCATTGCCGAAATTGAAGATATAGATTATATCCAACTGGCGGAAAATATGGGCGTGGACACGGTGATCAATAAAAAAATGTTGACAGCCAGCCGCATTTTCCGTTTTACCCTTGGCTCCAACGTGCAAGCCATGAAAATGTTGACCGGCTCCAATGCCGAAGTGTTGGAATTTATTGTGAAGGCGGCCAGTCCGATCACCAAAGGAAAGATCCGCGACCTCAATTTCCCGAAAGATGCGATTATCGGCGGCATTATGCGGGGCGACGAGCATTTCATTGCTGTGGGCGACAGCGAAATCCAGCCCTACGACCGCGTGGTGGTGGTCACCCTCCCCTCCGCTATTAATAAGGTGAATAAGTTTTTTAGTTGAGAGGTAAATTCTCCAACTTCTTGGTTGTGAGTATCAAAAAATGGTATATATGCAAAAAATAGTTG
>DBDM01000114.1:2850-3264 GCA_002293585.1 Bacteroidales bacterium UBA932 | reverse complement strand
TACCCGCAACCAGCTGATAGAACTGCTCACCACTTCCCCGACAGTCAACGGACCGTGGTTCGACGGCTCGTGGGACAGAGCCTGGATAGAACAGGCGCCCTGGGTAGATGAACTGGAAACCGAACTGCGCACTATGCACCCCGGCCTGATTATCGGCAGCCGTTTCCGCGCCGACGATAACGGCAAGCGCCACTACGACTCCAACGGCGACCTGATTGGCGACTACGACCAGACCTGGGAACGCAACATGCCCGAAACCATAGAAGAGTTGAACGGTGTGGACTGGGATTGCGTGATGACCATCCCCGAAAATCAATGGGGCTATCATTCGGACTGGTCGCTCACCTATGTGAAACAACCCTATGAATTAATTGAAATGATGGTGAAAGCAGTGTCGTTGAACGGCAATTTCGT
>DBDM01000114.1:1000-2831 GCA_002293585.1 Bacteroidales bacterium UBA932 | reverse complement strand
AAGGAAATCGGCGCTTGGATGAAAGAGAACAGCGAAGCCATTTACGGATGCAAACATTCGTCGTGGGAACGGCAGGGCTGGGGCTACTATACGCAAAAAGGCGACAATACACTTTACTTGACAGTGTTTAATCAGCCGCTGAACAATAAAGTGCGGGTGAAAGTGCCCAAATGCAAAGACGACAAAAAAGTGATGATTGTTGAAAAGGCCTATTTCCTCTCNNCGTAGTGAAAAATGCCGGCAGAGACAAGTACGGCAATGTATATTACGACATCGACAGCCCTATGACGAAAACCGGCTCGCCCTATGTGATTGTGCTGGAAGTACGGGAAGTTGACAAAGACAAGAAAGACGAGTACCAGCAAGCGATTATTTAATGGGATAAAAGACAAAAAGTTTAAAAGACTATATAAAAGAGGGTGTGTCATTTTTTGGCGCACCCTTGATTTTTGGTAGTTTTAATAATTTACATTACCTTTGCGCATAGGAAAACTATCCAAAATTTATGCGTGATGAACTACAAAACGTCATTTCGGGAAAGAGCAAAGTTAGGCATGGTACAAATATCCAAGCAATCATCCGTTACCTTAGAACAAGCGAGAAATCAAGCACATTGGATAAGTCAGACAAGCGTTTCAAGCGAGAAGAAACAACGCGTTTAAAAACGTATATTGACAATCATGGCTTTTGGTTCGAAGAAATTGATTTGAATAATTATGTTTCGGAAGGAGCGGAGCAAAAGGTGTATTTGAAAGACAACGCATCGGTTCTCAAGCTAAACGACGCTATTTATTACCTCTCGTGGGAGGATTATTTTATCAGTCTGTTATTGCACAATTACTTTTTCCCCGACACGGCGTATCATTTATTGGGTTTTTTTGAGAATGAAAATGTTGTGTATGCAGCTGTGGAACAGCCTTTCGTAAAAGCTGATCAAGTGACCAATTTGGCTTTTGTAGAACAATTCATGAATGCGAACGGTTTTCAAAAAATTCGTAACAACGACTATTTTAATCCTAACCTGGAAATAATTTTGGAAGATTTGCACGACGAAAATGTACTGACCGCCGAAGGCATATTGTATTTTATTGATACAGTGTTTTATTATCCGGCAGTGTATAATGTCAGTAAATAAATAGGAAATTGTAGCATAAAAAGTGCAGATAACTTAATTGAAAATGAGCGCTTTGTAATTTCGTAGACACTGTCTGCGGAATTGAAAAAGTTTGAATTATCAATTTTTTTTCCTATCTTTACAACATTAATATGTATGCCTTATGGAACTTTGGTGGACTTCTTTAGACCTGTACCTGAAAATCATGTGGGGAATAGCGATTCCCGCCAGTATTGTTTTCATTATTCAGATGATTATGACCTTTGTGGGCATGGATGCCGACGGCGANNGATGACAGCGGTCATGCGCCTTTCCAACTGTTTACTTTCCGTAACTTCATCAATTTCCTGCTGGGCTTTTCCTGGGCAGGCATTTCTTTCTACGGCATAATAGGCAGCGCTTTTTGGCTTACGGTATTCTCGGCTTTTGCCGGCGCCCTGCTGGTGGCCATTGTAATGGCAATATTTTTCGGCCTCAGCCGTATTACGCAAAGCGGAAACATTGATGTCAACGACGCGGTAGGCCACACAGCAACGGTGTATTACACCGTTCCCGCTGCGCGGAAGGGCGCCGGCAAAATACAAATCACCATTCAGCAAGCGGTGCGCGAATACGATGCCTTGACCGATGGCGACGCTATCCCCACCGGCCGCATGGTCCGCGTAAAAGCCCTTATCGACAGCCATACCCTACTCGTAGAACCGGTATAATGTATTT
>DBDM01000114.1:0-954 GCA_002293585.1 Bacteroidales bacterium UBA932 | reverse complement strand
TAATCCTAATCTCTTTCAATATGACTCCCGTTGCCCTTTTCATCGTTTTTGCAGTAGTGATCTTCATCACCTTCTCTGCCATTCTTTCACGCTACAAACGTTGTCCGTCCGACCGTGTGCTGGTAGTTTACGGTAAAACCGGAAAAAATAAAGAAGGCGGCGTGAACTCCGCCAGGTGTATTCACGGCGGTGCAGCCTTTATCTGGCCGGTGTTCCAGAGTTATTCATTCCTGAACCTCACGCCCATTCCCATTGAATGTAACCTGACCAATGCACTCAGTAAACAAAACATCCGTGTCGATGTGCCCTGCCGTTTTACCGTAGGTATCTCCACCGACCCGGAAAACATGACCAATGCAGCGGAACGCTTGCTGGGCTTGTCGTTGGAAAACATTCAGGACCTGGCTAAAGATATTTTGTTCGGACAGTTGCGTTTGGTCATCGCCACCATGGACATTGAAGAAATTAATGCCGACCGTGATAAATTCCTCATCAACGTAAGTCAGAACGTGGAATTGGAATTGCGGAAGATAGGCTTGAAACTGATCAACGTGAACGTTACCGACATCCGCGACGAATCAGGCTATATCGAAGCCCTGGGTAAGGAAGCCGCCGCTAAAGCCATCAACGAAGCGAAGAAAAGCGTGGCCGAACAGAACCGTTTCGGTGAAATCGGTAAGGCTGAGGCCGACCGTGATAAAGATATCCGTATTGCCGAAACCCAGCGCGACACCCGCGTGCGTACCGCCGATGCCAATGCCGTGGCGGTGCAGGGGGAAAACGTGGCCAAAGTATCCATCGCCAACTCCGACGCCGAGCGCCGTGAACGCGAAGCCGAAGCTATGCGCCGCGCCATTGCGGCCGAAAAAGTGCAGAGCGCCAAAGCCCTTGAAGAAGCCTATGCCGCCGAGCGCCAGGCCGAGCTCGTGCGTGCCGACCGCGAACGCGCCGCGC
>DBDM01000100.1 GCA_002293585.1 Bacteroidales bacterium UBA932 | reverse complement strand
CGGCTCGCAACGCACGCCGTCGATATTTTTATCGATCACCTTGGGCTGTCCCACTTGCACTTCATAGCCCTCGCGGCGCATGGTTTCAATGAGTACGCTCAGGTGCAGCACGCCGCGCCCATACACAAAAAAGGAATCGGCGGTAGGGCCTTCTTTCAGGCGCATGGCCAAATTTTTCTCCAACTCCCGCTCTAAGCGCTCTTTCAGGTGGCGCGAAGTCACAAATTTACCATCGCGGCCGTAGAAAGGGGAATCGTTGATCGTGAAAAGCATACTCATGGTAGGCTCATCCACGGCAATGGGAGGCAGGGGTTCGGGATTTTCGTAGTCGGCAATGGTGTCGCCTATCTCAAAACCTTCAATACCCACCAGAGCGCAAATATCGCCGCATTGCACTTCGTTGGCTTTGGTTTTGCCCATGCCTTCGAAGGTCATCAACTCTTTGATCTTTGATTTCTCAATGGTGCCGTCGCGTTTGCAAAGCGACACATTCATGCCCGTCCGCAAAGCGCCGCGGGTAATGCGGCCTATGGCTAAGCGGCCTACGTAAGGCGAATATTCCAACGAAGTGATCAGCATTTGCGGCGTTCCTTCCACCACAGGCGGCGCAGGAACCTCTTCTAAGATCAGGTCGAGTAAGGGGGTGATATCCTGCGTAGGCTTGCGCCAGTCGAGCGACATCCAGCCCTGCTTGGCGCTGCCGTATACGGTTTTGAAATCGAGTTGCGCTTCCGATGCGCCGAGACTGAACATCAAGTCGAATACCTGCTCGTTCACCTCGTCGGGACGGCAGTTGGACTTGTCGACCTTGTTGATCACCACCACCGGCTTTTTATTCAACGAAAGCGCCTTTTGCAGCACAAAACGGGTTTGCGGCATAGTACCTTCGAAGGCATCGACCAGCAGCAGCACACCGTCGGCCATATTGAGCACACGTTCCACCTCTCCGCCGAAATCGGCGTGGCCGGGAGTATCTATAATATTAATTTTATACCCTCGGTACATTACCGACACGTTTTTGGCCAGTATGGTAATGCCGCGCTCGCGTTCCAGGTCGTTATTGTCGAGCAGCAAGTCGCCGGGTTTCTCGGAATCGCGGAAAATTTTCCCCTGCATGATCATCCTGTCCACAAGGGTTGTTTTACCGTGGTCAACGTGGGCGATGATCGCTATGTTTCTGATCTTTTGCATGTAATTCTTTTAAATAGGGCGCAAAGATACATTAAAATTACGAATGAAGAATTAGGAATTACAAATTATTTTCCGGCAAACATAAAAAAAAGCGGTTGTTACCCATCAGACAACAACCGCTTCATATAGCTTAACTAAAAATTAGAAGCAATAACGTACCGTAAGAGCGGCGCTCCATCCAAAGCCGGCGCTATCCAGGAAATACCAGGCGGGACTGGCATCAATACCCAAGGTCAAAGGAATATTGAATTTGTATTCCAGGCCAACAATACCATTAAGCGCTACATTGAAATTAGAATTATAAGCGCCCAACGTTGCACCGGGACCTACAAACCAATAAAGGCCGTCGGTAAGGTTCCATTCCCATTCGTACAAACCGGTAACGGTAATGTAAGTAGGATCAGTAAGACCAAATGAACCGATAAATTCCAGCGCATTCCGGTCACTAATGAATTGTTTATAATCAACACCAACGCCTGAGCCTAAGCGCAAACCAATAGCCTTTTCAAAAGGAGATTGGGCACTAGCATTAATAGCAAATAATGCCATCACAACTACTATTAAAATTTTTTTCATAGCCTATCAATTTAATATTTATACAAATACAAAGGTAATTGTTTTTTTGAAAACAACAAATATGTTAAAAATAATAACGGGCTGTAAGAGCGGCACTCCAACCAACACCTATGGCATCCATGAAATACCATCCGGGAAGGACATCGGCAGCTAAGGCCAAAGGAACTTTGAACCTGTACTCCAAGCCGACAATGCCGTTGATCGCTACGTTAAAGTTGGAATTATAAACGCCGGCCGTCAGGCCCGGGCCGATAAACCAATAGAAGCGCTTCGTAATGTTCCATTCCCACACATACAATCCTGTAAAATTAACGTAAGAAGGTTTGGTAAGGCCGAATGAACCTATAAGCTGCATCGCAATTTCATCGCTAACAAAATGCTTATAATCAATACCCACACCTGAGCCCAAGCGTAAACCGACAGCCTTGTTGTAGGGTTCGGACGACCGGGCATTCACAACAATAGCACACAGCGCCAATAGCGCTACCATCAATAATTTTTTCATAAGATAAGAAATGTTAAAAAGGTTTATGTTAATATTCCGCACTATAAAATCAATTATTACCGATAGTGCAACAAAAAACATGCCAAAAGTCAGCTTTCCAATAAAAATATTTATCTTTGTTCTATAATTATAATATCATCATACTATGAAACGTCGCAATTTTATAAAAACCGCCGTGTTAGGTAGTATTGCAGCAGGCGTGTCGTTAAAGACAGGATTGTTGTCGGCCCAGTCCGGTAATGCCGGCGCCGCCGCCGAAGGTAATTACGACCTGATCGCCGTAATGGGTGGAGAGCCTGAAGCCATGTATGCCAAAGCCATTGAAGCAATGGGCGGCATTAAAAAATTCGTAAAGCCGGGTCAAAAAGTAGTGATCAAACCGAATATCGGATGGGACAAAACGCCGCAAATGGCCGCCAATACTAATCCTCAATTAGTAAGCGCCATTGTGAAGGATTGTTTGAATGCCGGCGCTCAGGAAGTAACGGTGTTCGACCACACCTGCGACAGTTGGATGCCCTGCTACAAAAACAGCGGTATTGAGGACGCCGCAAAAGCCGCCGGCGGAAAAATAGGCTATGCCCACGAAGAAAAATATTATCGCACCGTCAACCTTCCGAAGGGCCAACGGATGACCGAATGCAAAGTGCACGAAGCAATCCTTGATGCCGACGTGTGGATCAATGTGCCCGTATTAAAAAACCACGACGGCGCCAGAATGTCCGTAGCCATGAAAAACCTCATGGGCATTGTATGGAACCGCCGTTATCTGCACTCCAATGACTTGCAGCAATGTATAGCCGACCTTTCCACCTTGGATAAAAAACCCGCGCTGAACATAGTAGACGCCTACCGCATTATGACAAAGAACGGTCCCCGCGGCCGCAGCGAAGCCGACGTTCAAACACCCAAAGCGCTGTTCATGTCCACCGACATTGTAGCAGTGGACACCGCCGCAGTATCGTTCTTCAACCAGTTCGTCAACATGCCGCTGGCCGACGTGAAGCATATCAACATTGCCAACACGATGAAAACCGGCACTTCCAACCTTGACGGACTAAAAATACAACGAATAAAATTATAATGTACACTTTCCTCCGCCGCTTCCGCATAGTTATTTCCCTGCTCATTCTATTGGCAATAACTATCTGCTTTGTCGATATATACAACTTTACCAACTATCAATTCAGCGGAGTGTTGCGCTGGCAGTTTGTACCCGCCTTGCTGGGCATAGGCGCCGGCAGTTTGGGCATTTTGATCTTCCTGTTATTGCTGACTGTGGTATTCGGGCGCGTGTACTGCTCCACCCTTTGCCCGCTGGGCACCTACCAGGATATTGTACGGCGTGTCGCTAATCTTTTCAAAAGCAAAAAAGCGCGACGGATGCATTATCATCCTCCATTACGCATTTTGCGTTACGCACTTTGCGTAATGGCTTTTGCATTTTTTGTATTCGGCAGTTCGGCCTTGCTGTTATGGCTCGACCCGTACAGTAATTTCGGGCGCATGGCCGCCAACCTGCTGGGTTTAGGCGTTACCGCCGGCGGCAACCTGTTGTCGGATTTTATTTACAGCATCCCTGCGCATAATTACAAAGCCTTCACCTGGGGCGCCATCCTATCGGCTACAATTATTTTTTTAGTGGTCACCGTTATGAGTGCTTGGCGCGGACGTTTGTTCTGCAACACTATCTGTCCCGTAGGTTCCTTGCTGGGTGCAGTGTCCCGCTATTCGCTGTTCAGGTTGCATATCGACGCCGGAAAATGCACCCGCTGCACGCTTTGCAGCACGGTGTGTAAGGCGGAATGTATAAATATCCCGGAACAAAAAGTAGACAACAACCGTTGCGTGAAATGCTATGACTGTATGCCGGTATGTAAATTCAATGCGATAGGGTACAAATACGTCATTGCGAGGAGGCCGCAGGCCGACGAAGCAACCCAAATCTCAACATCTCAAGGTCTCAAAGAAAACCGCCGGTTGTTCCTGACTGCCCTACTCGGTGTGACGGCGGCCGGTATCTTTGCCAAACGGTATAAGCCGGCAGAAAATGCTAAGGCCATTGCGCCTCCGGGTTCCCGCGGACCGGAACATCTCAAACACCATTGCACGGCCTGCCACGCCTGCATTGCCAATTGTCCGTCGCGCGTGCTGCGCCCCGCTTCCACAGAATACGGCCTCGACGGTTTTGCCATGCCGGTACTCGACTACAACCGCTCATTCTGCAATTACAACTGCACCGTATGTTCCGAAGTATGTCCCAATGGCGCTATTTTTCCGCTCACAAAAGAAGAAAAGGCAGTAACGCAAATCGGCAAGGCGCAATTTTTCCGCGGCCGCTGCATCGTGGCGCGCGACGAGACCGATTGCGGCGCCTGCCACGAGCACTGTCCTGCCACAGCTATTACGATGGTGCCCTACGGCGACGGACTGCTCATTCCTCGGGTCGATACCTCTATTTGCATCGGTTGCGGCGGCTGCGAATATATTTGTCCCGCACGGCCAAACAAAGCCATCATAGTGAAAGCGAATCCTGTTCACCAAACGGCCAATTCATACCGGGAAAAAGAAAAGGAAGAAAAGAAAGTGGACAATTTCGGCTTTTAGTTTCGCCAAAACTCGTAGCTCAATGTCACAGCGCCGCGAAGATGGTGCATGGTATAATCAAAGTAATCCACTCCCGCGGAAAAAATATCGAACGGACTGAAATTAACGCGTACCCCCGCATTGAGGCGTGAAAGGATCGCAAATTCATAGCCCGCCAAAAAACCTATATCCCATTGGTGCAGATCGCCGGAGAAATCACTGCGCACGGGATCCGTTACCGGCGCTTCCACCGTGCCGGGATGAACTCCTACAAAGCCTTTCACCGCCGTGGTTTCAAACTCACTGAAGGTTTGATAAGCGCCATAAACCCCCAACACCAATTTGCTGCGCGATGAAATATCATAGCGGGCATATACCGGCACCTCGAAAAAACTAAATGATTGCTCGATCCGCGTAACGCCGGTGAAATATTTTTCCTGAATAACGCCGTCACTACCGGTTTCCTTGATCCGTTGATTCGTCACACGCGCGTCGGCCACAAAACCGGAAGCGGCGTAAGACAGTTCTCCGAACAACCGCCAGTGCGGCGAGAGTTTATAGCTGCCTTTCAGCGCCAGCAAGGAATGGATAGACATGTACACATGCACGGCGCTTTCCTTATCCGAAAGGGCATCGAGAGGGATAGGAATAGCTCCGCCGGTTTGCACCCCTATTTGTCCGCCGAGACTCCAGGTATAATCTTCCTCAAATTTCGACTGCTGCGCCTGCATCGGCACCACCGCCGACAGCAGCAAAGCGGTCAGTATATATTTTACATTTTTCATATTCTCAAAGTCTCAAAATCTTAAAATTTCCCACATATCTCACAGATTTACACAGATAAAACACCACTCATCACTTATCTCTGACGGCACGGCAAGCGTGCCGCTACATTTTCCATTCTCAATTTTCAATTTTC
>DBDM01000018.1:267-7072 GCA_002293585.1 Bacteroidales bacterium UBA932 | reverse complement strand
CACGAAGCAATCAATTTATTATTTTGTTTATAATTAATAAGTTAAGCGTTAATCGATTTCTCTCATCCCTTAATCCCATAATCTCCTAATCCCCTAATCTCTTAGTCTCTTAGTCTCTTAGTCTCCTAATCCCTTAGTCCCTTCCTTCGTCGACAGCAAGCCGCAGGCGGCCATGATGTCCTCGCCCCGCGAAGCGCGGATGGTGGTGACGATCCCTTTGCCCATGAGGGCGTTCTTGAATTTTTCTACATGGCTTGCCAGCGCCGGCAGCAGCGGACTGTCGGGGATGGCATGAAAACGAATCAGGTTAACGCGGCATTCCAATCCCTGCAACAGCTTGGCCAGTGCGGCGGCGTGCCGGGGCGAGTCGTTCCAACGGTCGAAGAGGATATACTCGAAACTCACGCGCCGCTGTCCCGTCCAGTCATATTGCCGGATGAGTTCCATCACCTGCTCCAGCGGCCATGCCTTTTGCATGGGCATCAGCTCCGCCCGCTCCCCGTCGAAAGGATTGTGCAGGCTGATGGCCAGATGGCACTCGCTTTCGTCCAGGAAGCGCTGCAGCGCGGGCAGTACGCCGATGCTCGACACCGTGATCCGGCGCGGGCTCCAGCCGAAACCCCAGGGCGCAGTCAATATCTCCAAGCTTTTAAGCACATTGTCGAGGTTATCCATCGGCTCGCCCATGCCCATGTATACGGCGTTGGTGAGGCGGTCGCGCTCGGGCACGTTGCGGAACTGGCTGATGATTTCGCCGGCTGTGAGCTGCGCCTGAAAGCCCTGCCGCGCCGTCATGCAGAAACGGCAGCCCATGCGGCAACCGGCTTGCGACGACACGCAGAGCGTAGCACGGTCGGCCTCGGGAATCATCACGGTCTCCACGCATTGTCCGCCCGCCAGGGGGAACAGGTATTTGCGGGTGCCGTCGGCCGACGCTTGCACGGTGAGCGGCGCGGAACCGCCAACGGTGAATTTTTCATTCAGCAATTGACGGGCGGCCTTCGACAGGTTGGTCATTTCGTCGATGGTAGCGGCGTGTTTCTTGTATAACCAGTCGGCTATCTGTTTGCCGGTGAACGCGGGCAAGCCCAGTTCTTTCATGAGTGCGGACAACTCATCGGGTGTTTTTCCAAGTAAAAATTCTTGCATAACTTTTACAAAGTTAAAAAATATTTTGAAAAAAATTTGGCAGTTTGAAAAAATGTTCCCAACTTTGCATTGAAGAAATTTTAAAATCCACCCTTGTTTTAAACAACCACATTTACGTTTCTTTTTTTATGAAAAAATTACGCCACTCGCTGTTCACGGCGCTGTTCACCTTCGGCTGTTTAGCCATTTCCTACGCCCAGTCCAACACAGGAATCGGGACAAAACTCGACTCTTTTGTCGAGGGCGAACTAAAACCCATTTTCAGAGCTGTGGCCGTGGCCATGTTCATTATCGGGTTCTTATCCGTTATGGGTTACATCTTTTTCGCCGACTCCGCGAAGTCGAAAAAAGTGATCATGAACATCATTATAGCCTGCGCCGTGATGGCCACGCTATCGGGTGTCCTCGGCTTCGTCAAAGGGGTGATATAACGCATGCCCCGTACGGTAAAAATCAACAAAGACATCAGCGCTTCGCCGAGGGTCTTCGGACTTTCTTTGATGTTTTTCGTACTCCAATTTCTGGTTTTCGGAGTATCCGCCCTGGTGTTCCTGCTGAATGCAACGCTCATAAAGGTCGCTGCCTGTGGCTTGCTGAACGGCGCCGCGTATTTCCTGTTCTCACGCGCCTCCAGTAAGGGACACCAACAGCGGATCCTGTTATCGCCCGACATCACGGCGCAGGTGGATACGGCGTCTCAAGGGACTAAGAGACGAGAGACTAAGAGACAGGTTCCATAACCCACCGTCATTGCGAGGGCAACGCCCGAAGCAATCGGCTGAACAAGCTAATAACTTATCCATTAGTACTTTAATAATAAACTTTTAAATCTTTAAACCCTTTACCTTTTACCCTTCACCCGTAAACTTGTAAACCGTAAACTATAAAATAAATATGACACCGCCTATACTTTTCTGCAAGGGTAACTGCGCGTACACCAATAACGGCAGCTTTATCATGGGCTTTGAGCTCACCTTGCCCGAAATATTTTCATTGCCGGAAACCCAACTTGAAAAAAGCCGGGACACCTGGACCAGCTTTATCAAAAACCTTCCGCCGGGCAGCTTGGTGCATCGTTTCGACGCATTCATCGAAGCACCCTTCGACCTGTCGCACCTCCCGGCAGAAACCTATTTCCAACAAAGCTACCGCCGGCATTTCACCGGACGGAAAACCCTGCACCACCGCGCCCGGCTCTTTGTGTCGACACCCAAACTCAAAGGATTTGAAAACAGTTTGCTGCATCCCTTTGCGAATTATTCGCCGGACAAGGCCGTGAGCGAGCAGCATTTTATCAACGAAGAATTTCGCTCGGCCGTCAACAACGGTGTGGCGTTCCTCAACCGCGAACGTATTTTTTCCGCCGTCCCCCTTGAGGAAGAAGCCATGCTATCGCTTAATTTTCAGTACTTTAATCTGTTTATTCCGCACTACTCGAACACACTTGATTTCGCAACGGCGCTCCGCACCGCCGATACCCAAATTCACCTCCGCGTAGGCGATAACTTAGTCGGCGCATTCAGCGTGTACAACGAAAAGCAACTGCCCAATGAATTGTCGTGCATCACCCGCGACCCTTATCTCGACAATCGTTTTGATTTCCATACCACGCCGGGCGATCTGCTGGGCTTATACTTCCGCCGCCCGCACTACCTGAGCACCGTGATCCGCCGCGACGACCTGCACTACTGGGCGGCACGCATCAAAGCCAAAGCCGACGAGTACGCCCGCTTGTCGTTCCTCTCCAAGAATTTTTCCACCCGCCGCGAAGAAATGGAGCAGCTGCACGACCAGCTCACCGGCAATTATAACAACGACTTGATCGTACGCAGCAACACTACCGTTGTCTTCTGGGACAATGACACCGCGGGGTTCGACAAGGCGAAGAACGAACTGTCGGCCGTGTTCCAGGGATTGGATATCCAGCCTTATTATCCCGCCGGGAAACACCTTAAAAACCTTTTTGTGACGGCCAATCCTTTCTATGCCGCCAATCTCACTGCGCTGTCTCTTTATCCCAACTTCTGCGCGGCGCCTATTTCGTTTTTCACTACCGTGGGTAACTACCGGCACGATGCCGCCGGCGTGTTTTTCACCGACCGTTTCAACATCCCTGTCCGTCGCGATATATGGGACGAAGAGAAAAAACATATTAAAGCGCGAAACTTCATATTGATTGCCCCCACCGGCGAAGGTAAAAGCTTTTTCCTCCAGGAATTTATGCGGCAAATGAAAGAATCCGGCGTCATATTGGTAATTATCGACCTCGGAAAATCGTTCCACAAATTTGCTCGCCTCATGGGCGATGAGGCCGCTTTCATTGAATACAAACAAGGTCGTCCGCTCGGCGTTAATCCCTTCAACAACAGTGTAGCGGTGTTATTGGAACCGGAAAAACTCAGCGGACTGGCCGAGTTTGTGTTTGCTCATCTCGACACCCGTACCGCCATCCGGGAAAGCGACCGTATTTTTCTGCGCAACTGCATCCGGTATTACATACAAACCTGTCAATCAGACCTTTCCTTTGACGGATTCATCCGTTTCATCTACCAGTACGAGCAGGATATTAAATCGGCATTCAAAGAAGAATTGCAATATTTCGACTTCGACAAAATGAAAATTTTCCTCTCGGACTTTATCGGCGACGGCGTGTTCTCTTTCCTCTATTCCGGCGCCGAAACCGCCGTGCAAAGCACTGATTCTCTTCGCGATAAAAAAGTAGTGGTGTTCGAGATCGACGAGGCGAAAGACAATGAACGCATCCTCGCCGTGCTGTTGCAAACCATCAAAGACACCATTCACACCAATATATGGAGCGACAAAAGCAAGCGCGGATATATCCTGTTCGAAGAATTTGCCAAGACCTTGAAATTCGGGAATATTTTGTCGCAGGTAGAATTTTATTACCAGGCCATCCGTAAGCAGGAAGGCGGCATTGGCATTGTGCTGCAAAGCACCACACAAATTCCGGAGAACGCCACGTCCGAAAGTATTTTTGAAAACACGCAGTTGCTTTTCGCCCTGTCCAACGAGAACGGCTACCGCCACATGCGCGACCGCCTGAACATCACCGATGAGTATATGCTGGACCAACTGAACAGCCTGCGCAATAATTTCAGCGGAGAGCGTAAGTACAGCGAGGTGTTCATTAAACAGGGACGCCGCTACAATGTGTTCCGGCTCGAAGTGTCGCGCGAACAATACTTGGCCTACATCACCGACGGCGAAGAGCAGGCGCGCCTCAACCGCCTGGAAGAAGAAGGAAAAACCATTTACGAAGCGATTGAACAATTAAAATAAATTATTATGAAACTACTCACAAAATACACGATGGCGATATTACTTTCCATCGTATTGATCTGCACCACGCCGGTACCCTCCCATGCCTTTGCCGGCGCCATCCTCGACACGATCGGGACCGTGAAAAAGGGCATAGAACGAGCCATTAAAGTCATTAAATGGACGCAATCCAGCGTGGAGATACTCAGTTATCCCAATGAATATATACGGGAAGTGAACAGTATTTTCGACGAAATTGAAACCTTGAAACGCATGGCGGCGACAGCCCGCCTGTCCGTCGGCGACATGAATAAATTCCTGCAATTGGCCAAGCAATATGGCAGTTCATTAGATTCTTCGCTGAACGAATTTGAAGGTATTGTAGAAATTGTGAGCGAAACTACGTCGATGCTTCTGACGGATGCCGGCGATTCCATGAATATGACAGAAGTGATACAGCGGATAAAAACCCAGCATAAAGCCAATATGAAGGCCTTGGCCGGAGCGCGGCGCATAGTGAATAATTCCAAAGCGCTCATTGCCGGAAGTCACGCCGCCAACAAGGTGATAGGATCTTCCAAAAAATTGAAGTAGATGAATGAGATGATCCGACAGCAGGCTCAGGTGGTGAAGGACAATCTTTCGCTGCAAGAGGCGTATAAAACGGTGATGACGGCCAACAGCGAGTTTTTAGGCGGTTTTCATACGGTGTTGAATGTGTTGTGCGTGTTGTTTATCCTGCTGAATTTCCTGCGTTGCATGCAGCAACAGCCTTTGGTATTCTCCAATTCAAAAAGCGCCCTGTCGCCCATGTTTCTGCTTACACACGTGGGACTGGTATTCGCCATTTTATTCTATCAGCAGATATTCAGTTTCTGCGAGGGCTTGCTGGTGAGTTTAAGCGACGGCATTGCGCTCAGCTCCGCGTCGGCGCAGGAAATATGGAGTGAATGCTTAGCCGAATTTTTTGTGCAGGCCACCTGGGACACGGCGTCCAAATTAGCGGAGCACAACACGGCGCTCGACGGAGCCATGCAGTCCGTCGAAAGTCTCGGCAACGCGTCGGGCGTTACTTTTCCGCCCAACAGCTGGACTTACGCATTCTGCGCCATGGCTACGATAGTGAGTTTTTTTAATTACCTCATGAGCTTTGCGGCTTACATCGACCGTTCGCTGGTGTTGCTAATACTCAACACCCTGTCGCCCTTGATATTCGCCCTGTCTATCCTGCCTGACTACCGCCGTTTGACGGCTAATTTTTTCGCCTTGTTGCTGACCGTCATGTTGGTATACCCCTTCATTCTCATAGGGTTTAATATCGTGGATATCATTTATTTACGATTTTGCGACATATTGGAGATCACGGGCAACGTACAAAGTTTCCAGGAAATTTCCGACATGATCATCGGCGGGGGACTGTCGAGCCTCGAAACCTTGACGGAACAGCTTAATTACCGTATTTTCATGAAATTACCCTTGTTGTTATTCGTCTTATTCCTTAAATTCAAATACCTGCAATTAATATCGCAAACTATATGGAAAATGTTGAAAGCTTAGATACTTATGTAGTCGATGTACGTTCGGGCATTGTGAAAACCAAGCTGATCCTCTGGTCGGCCGCGGCGCTGGCGGTGCTCTCGGTGGCCGTATCGTCATTGATCTCATTATATTACAGTCGCATGATGATCGACGAGATCCGTATTATCGACAGGGAGGGCTACAGTTACACATCCTCCCTCATCGACCCGCGCGAAGCCACGGACTTGCAGATCCGCGCATTTCTGTTGAATTTTTGTAAGCTGTGTTATAGTTTCGACAAAAATAATATTGAACGGAACCTGAACCGCGCACTGGCTTTGGGCGACGAAACGGTGGCCGGTTATATTGAGCTGCATCAGCAGCCGAATGATATTTATCAGGCGGTGAAAGGGCTGGGCCGTGTGGCCGAAATTAACGAAGCGGAGATCATCGAGAACCTGCGGTTGCTGGATCACAGTTTTACGCTCACCTTCGTCCAGCAGTTGAAAGGGAGCAGCGAGTCGCAATACGGCGTAACGGTCACCGGCAATGTGATGTACGTTACCCCGGCCACTACCGATAATCCCAACGGTTTTTTTATCATTAATTACACGGAAACTTACCATCAACTACGATAAACATGCAACCCAACAA
This sequence comes from Bacteroidales bacterium UBA932, assembly GCA_002293585.1. Classification (GTDB taxonomy): domain Bacteria; phylum Bacteroidota; class Bacteroidia; order Bacteroidales; family UBA932; genus UBA932. Next base: position 472 of record DBDM01000018.1, on the reverse strand, counting down.
GAAAAAAATAGCAGGCGTGATCGCCATTGCAGTGTTACTGGTATTGATCTGGCCTGTATCGCGCCTGTTTCTTAGTTCGCCGCAAAATACGCGCAAGACCGTGCAATTTATCCGTTCCGGCAAGCAGGTCGACTTGTCGAAATTCGCTTCGCAAGTGGAACAGGAGCCCGGTCAGCCGGCGGTTGTGCGACAACCGGTAGTCACG
>DBDM01000018.1:0-203 GCA_002293585.1 Bacteroidales bacterium UBA932 | reverse complement strand
CGCTTCCGGAAAAGTCGCGGTGGCGGCTACGGGTAACACTGTCAGGCGTTCGCGGGGAGCTGCCGCTCCGGCGCGGCGGGGATCCCGGCATTCATTTGGGAGCGATTCGGCGCCGGCCGTTCTCGCCGGAACGACGGACAACAGCACACAATTTCCGGCCAAGCTGTTCGGCGATGTGTTGTTGCAGTTGGAAACACCGGTGC
>DBDM01000214.1 GCA_002293585.1 Bacteroidales bacterium UBA932 | reverse complement strand
GTGTCGGCCACTTCTTTTTTACGCAAAAAATGCAACGGAATGCCCAGCGATTGGGTGACAAAAAAAGTGTTGGTTTTGATCACGTCGTTGGCCGATGCCAGGTTGACGGGTATGGTGCGTACATCCATTACCGTATCCAGCACAAAAGCGTCATCGGTCATCCCGCCGTTGAGCCGGTTATGAGAGCCGTTGTAAATATAGCCGGCCTGGGCAAAATAACGTTTCCCCGAATAAGATGTAAATAAGGTGAACATTCTATTGTCCGTGGCTTCGTTAGCCATTAGTCCTCTTCCGCCGTAGTGCCTGTACATGACTCCCGCATTCCATTCGGGAGTGATATTTTGAGAATGCAACGCCTCAATATTCAATTCTTCGAATTGCCGGTTGGCAAACGGATTCCCGCTGTAGGTGAAGCGGGTGAATGGAGTACGGGTGTTATAAAAAAGAATATTGTCGGGCGTGGTAAAATAGGCATTAAATGGGGTTAGAGGATACATATAATCATGCGTTTTCCTCAGGAAATAATTGTAAGTAACGGCGGCCGATCCGGATACGCCCAAAAATGTTGCACCGACGTCTTTGCGGTAAATGATATCCCTGAACCGGTCGGCGATAAGGGTATCCACCTTACCGATAGTGGGCATATTGAGGTAACGGTCAACCTGATAGACAAAAATACGATTTTTTACAACATCATCGTTAAATACATAACTGTCAACGCGTTCTGGTTTTTCGGTGGAGTCTTTAACTGTGGGGGGCGCTGTGGGGGCTGTGGTGTTAGGGGCGATTTTATTCTCAGCATCAACAGGAGGCGGGGTTTGTCCGGGTAGTTGTAGTGTGCCGCGTGTAGGCTTGTCCGTAGACTTACGGAGTTCAGGTTGTTTGGTGACTTGGGCAACAGACATCGTTGCACAGGCAAGGAAACATAAGAGCAAAAATGTAAAAACCCGGTAACACATAAAAGCTGTTTAAATTACAAAGCTACAAAAAACTTTAGGAATAAAAAATTTTGCGTATATTTGTTGACGATTTGATATACCGGACCATGGAAAATAATCTTATAGTTGATTTTCGCCAAGTAAGCATATTTCAGGAGGAAACTCCCGTATTATCTGATGTGTCATTGCAAATAGAGACGGGAGAATTTGTATACCTGATAGGCAAAGTGGGCACTGGAAAAACTTCGTTGATAAAAGTTATACACGGGGAGATCCGTCCTTCTAAAGGTTATGCCGAAGTGGCCGGGTATCGCCTGGATACTATCAAAACGAAGGATATTTCCCGCCTGCGACGCAAAATGGGAGTGGTGTTTCAGGATTTTCAATTGCTTTCCGACCGTTCGGTGTATGAAAACCTGTCATTTGTGTTAAAAGCTACGGGATGGAAAGACAAAGCAATGATCCATACGCAGATCATGTCGGTGCTCGATAAGGTGGAATTGAAGCGTAAGGCCGGAAAGATGCCCTACCAGTTGTCGGGCGGCGAGCAGCAACGGGTAACTATTGCCAGGGCCTTGCTGAATAACCCCCAATTGATTATAGCCGACGAACCTACCGGTCACCTCGACGCCGAAACGTCCGACGATATTATGAAAATCCTCCTGGAAATTAATCGTCAGGAAGGGCCGTCGATATTGATGGCTACCCACAATAATCATTTGATGAAAAAATATCCGGCGCGTACACTTAAATGTGAAGGCGGCACATTGGTTGATTGTAACAGTGACGGTGAGATTGACTTCGATAGCATGATGAATTAATATGACGAAGAAAGAACGCTACGGAAAAGTGCTGGCTTGGTTTGTAGAACACATGCCAGTGGCCGAATCGGAATTGCATTATAAGAATCCGTATGAATTATTGGTGGCCGTGATCCTTTCGGCGCAGTGTACGGATAAGCGGGTGAACGTAGTTACACCCCCGTTTTTTAAACGTTTCCCCACGCCGGAAAAATTGGCAGTGGCCGGCGTTGATGAAATTTATGAACTGATTCGTTCGGTGTCTTATCCCAATAATAAAGCGAAGCATTTACAGGGTATGGCCGGAGTGTTGGTGAATGAATTTAAAGGCAAGGTGCCGTCTGATGTGGAAAGCCTGCAACGTATGCCGGGTGTGGGACGGAAAACAGCTAATGTGGTGGCTTCGGTGATTTTTAACAAGCCGGTCATTGCGGTAGATACGCATGTGTTCCGTGTAGCCAACCGCATAGGTTTGGCCGATGCGACTACTCCTTTGGAAACGGAAAAACAATTGACCGATCATATAGCGCCGGAACAACGTCCCATAGCACACCATTGGTTGATATTACACGGCCGTTATGTATGTCTGGCACGTGCGCCTAAGTGCGCTGTTTGCGGATTGTCGCCCTGGTGTCATTATTATAAAGCTAAGAAGAAGCCAGTAATTGCCCGACCTCGTTAATCTCAGCGAAACAAGCGCCGTTTTTGGCCTTATGCCGTCCGGCCAATACGCCGACCAGATCATTTTCCTGCAGCTCGTTATTCTCGTGTAGCGATTGTATGAGTAGTTTAACAATATCGTCTTTGCTGTTGCATGGTTCGATAAATGAACTGTGTACTGCGTAAGACAAGGCTAATTCACGCATTACGTGTTTTTGGTAGCACTTGGCAAAAATGGTCAGGCTTGGACGATAAGCGCTCAGGTAACGCGCCGTGCGCCCTGATGTTGTATCGCATACCAATGCTTTAATAGGAAGATTATTGGTGGCTTCCACCAACATTTTCGACAAGGTGTAGGCTACGGGTGCAGTTACGTGCAACAAGTGGATATCAAGCAAGGGATGTAAGTGTGTTTCTATTTCCCGCGCAATTTTAGTCATCACTTTCACCGCTTCTACCGGATAATTTCCGCTGGCTGTTTCGCCGCTGAGCATGATAGCATCGGCGCGTTGGTAAATGGCATTGGCCACATCGCTCACTTCGGCGCGGGTGGGCCGTGCATGTTCGATCATGCTGTGCAACATTTGCGTGGCAATGATCACCGGTTTTTTACGCCGATGGCATTTTTCTACTAATTTACGCTGTATGACCGGAATTTTTTCGGCATGTATTTCTACCCCAAGATCACCGCGGGCTACCATAATGCCGTAAGAGTGATTGAGGATCTCATCAATATGGTCGACCCCTTCCTGGTTCTCGATCTTAGCAATAATTTTGATATGACTGTTCCGGCTGTCCAATATCTGTTGTATCTCCAAAAGATCTTCTTGATTACGTACAAAAGAATGGGCGATAAAATCTATTTCATTATCAATAGCCCAATGGATAAATTCACGGTCTTTGGCGCTTATTGCCGGCAGTTGGATATGGGCGTTGGGCACATTGACGCTTTTACGGCCTTTGATTGTGCCGGCGTCGCTGACTACGCATATTAAGTGATCGTCGGCTTTTTCCGTTACTTTTATGGCAATGTCGCCGTCGTCGACCAGGATCGTAGCGCCTTTGTGTACATCGTTTACAAAACCGGCATAATTTACATATAAACCGGCGGCCGATGATAGTTTATCAGGGTGGCCGTATACATTAATTTTTTCGCCGTTTTTCACTTCAATGCCCGCGCCGTTTTCCATAGGCGTAATGCGAAGTTCCGGTCCTTTTGTATCAATAAGAATGGCGATGCGTTCGGACACTTTGCGCACATTGGCAATGACCGTGNNTATCAATGAGGATGGCGATACGTTCCGAAACTTTACGCACATTGGCAATTACCGTGTTTGCGCCGGTTATATCCTGATGGGCGGTATTTATACGCACTACATTCATTCCGGCTTCGAACAGTCCGCGAATAAATTCGGTAGAGCAATTCCTGTCGGAAATTGTAGCAACGATTTTAGTTTTCTTCAGTAACATAATATGATTGACGATTTTCGATTGACTATTGATGATTTATTTGTATTTTTGCATGGCAAAGGTACGAAAAATATAGACCAAAACCAACTAATGCTATGTCACCCGTCACCCGTCACCCGTCANNTGAGATCGTGAGACTTTGAGACGAAAGACGAAAGAATGCGGCAAGCGCCCGCTAAAATTTTCAATTTTCAATTCTCCGTCATTGCGAGGAGGCCGTAGGCCGACGAAGCAAACTCGTCTTTGGGACGCTGCCATAGCGGATTTTACGGTTTATTTGCGGTTGGAGAAATCCTTATCGGAAAATTCGACGGCCGCCTACCGGCGCGATGTGGAGAAATTATGCGATTATGCTTGCGAAAAGGGATTGCAATCTCCCATAAAACTAACGCATAGGGATATCTCAGATTTTTTAGCTGTTTTATATGACGCGGGTATCAGCAAGCGTTCACAAGCGCGAATTTTAAGTGGGATCAAGGCTTTCTACAAGTTTTTGTTGATGGAAGGAAGGATGGACCGCAGTCCTGCCGAATTAATAGAGGCGCCGAAATTAGGTTTTTACCTGCCCGATGTACTTAGTCTGGAAGAAATAGAAGCATTGATCGTCGCTGTGGATGTGAGCCGCCCCGATGGGCATCGTAACCGGGCTATGCTGGAAACCTTGTATGGTTGTGGCTTACGGGTGTCGGAATTGATTAGCCTGCATCTTTCCGACTTGTTTTTCGACGATGGTTTTATCCGGGTGGTGGGCAAAGGCGACAAGCAACGCCTTGTGCCTATTGGGACTGCCGCAATACGGGAGATAGAGCGTTATCTTGAACAGCGGCGCACCGGGAAAATAAATCCGAAAAGTGAGGATATTGTATTCCTGAACCGTAACGGCGGCGGCTTGTCGCGCGTGATGGTATTTTCCATTATTAAACAATTGGCGGCGAAGATCGGACTGACGAAGAATATCAGTCCGCACACTTTCCGGCATTCCTTTGCCACTCATCTTATAGAGAATGGGGCCGATTTAAGGGCGGTGCAGGAGATGTTGGGACATGAAAGCATTCTGACCACGGAAATTTATACGCACGTTGACCGCAAACGTTGGCAGCAGAATATTTTGCAACACCACCCGCGAGATTATTCGAAGTGAAAGCTCAACAAGATCATGCGGGAGTTCATGCGGCTGATGGCGTCGCGATAGCCTTGATAGCCCTCTGCAACGTTGGAAGAAGCCGCATTGATGATCCCTCCGGAATATTTGAGTTCTACAGATAGTTTAAAGTAGTAATAAAAAAAGTCGAAGCCAAATCCTGCTTCATAAAACGGCTCAAAGGGATTTAGTCCGAAATATACACCCTTGACTTCATTGATCCTCGATCCCAAATTATAGCGGCAATTGATCCCGGCCATAACGTAAGGGCGCAAGTTACTGTGCCTGTTGGCTTCATATTTCAATGCCAGGGGCACTTCTACGTAATAGGAATCAAAAGGCATGGTGTGTACCAGTTGGCCTTCGTCGTTGAAAAAACTCAAATTCCGGCTTCCGAAACAAATGCCGCCGCCGGAACGCAGGTGCCAATTGCGTTTCATCTTATAGTCTACAATGACATCAATGTTAAATCCCAGGCCGGGAGAGGTCACATCTGCCCGCAATATGGTGGGGGGTGTATTTGGCGAAGGGTAAACTTCTTTCAATGAATTTTTTACGGCAAAATCAAAAGTGTGCAGGCCTAGGGTCATCCCGAATCGCCAGGTCTTTTGGTAGTCATAATACAACAAGTGTAACTCTTTGGTTTGTATCTGCGCCCGGACAGGGATAGCTGCCAGCAGAAAGAGTAGTATGTAGCCGAAATGCTTCATATAACCTACAAAGATAGAAAAAAGTATTTACTTTACTGCCGTATAGAAGCCGCAAATCCCGCAAGTGAATGTTTTACAGTTAGTTTTCTGAAACCTGACTTGTTCCAGTTCCGCCAGGAATTTTTCACGTTGAGGGAAAGCTTCCACTGAGGCTGGCAAATAGCTGTAGGCCCCTGCGTGTTTGGACACTAAGCGTCCCAGCAGAGGAATTATATGGCGGGAATACCAGCGATAGAGTGGTCGCACAGGCCAGGTGCGGGGAGTGGTAAATTCGAGAATAGCGATTAAGCCGCCGGGACGAAGTACCCGTAGCATTTCCGACAATCCTTGTTGTAAATTTTCGAAATTACGTACGCCGAAAGCCACTGTAACGGCATCGAATGTGTTGTCGGGAAAGGGCAGGGCGGAGGCAGAGGCTAATTGAAAATTGAGAGTTGAGAGTTGA
>DBDM01000213.1 GCA_002293585.1 Bacteroidales bacterium UBA932 | reverse complement strand
CCAATGCCTATACGGTTTCCGTGGTGGGCTTAGTCGTGGGCTCCACTACGTGGGCAGGCATGAATGTCGATGTGCCCAATACATTTGCTGCATCGCCCGATGCTTATGGACAGGTCTATCAGTTTAACCGTAAGGTGGGTTATCATGCTACTTCACCTGGCAGCGGTTCAGCTTACGGCAGTGGTTGGATTACCGATTTCCCTGGATATTCTTGGAGTGATGAGGAGAATCCTTGTCCCAGCGGTTGGCATGTGCCTTCCGAAGGAGATTGGGAAGCGTTAAATGCTATCGGTAGTAGCTGGGCAAATGCAGGTGTTCGTGGTAATGCTGTCGCCGGCCGGTTCTTTGGTTTCCGGTCTGCTTCGTGTAGCTTGCCTAATGATATGGCTAACTGTATCTTTTTGCCGGCTGTAGGCTACCGCAACAGCAATGATGGTGCGCTCTACAGTCAGGGTTTCGAGGGCTACTATTGGTCGTCTACAGTGAATAGTACCAGGTTACCCACCCGCCTGAACTTCAGCAGTAGCAATAGCATCTTGAGCGAAAGTGGCCTCATGGCCGGCCATTCGGTTCGTTGCATTAAATAATCCTTGTTAAAGTAAACTTGTAAACCNNATAAATCTGAAAAGCCGCAAAGGACATGATAAAACAAAAACAAGCTAATTAATTATTAATCATTTAAAGGGGCGGCGTGGTTGCTTCCGTCCGAACCTTTGTTCGAAGCGGCTTTTTTTAATTAAAAATGGAAAATGAAATCCCTAATCTCCTAATTTCTTAATCTCCTGTTAACTGTAAACTTGTAAACCGTAAACTAAGAATATGAAAAACCTATTGATCCTTTTGCTGCTGGTGTGCAGCGGCTTGCCGGCCCAGGCGGAGGATGTAGATAAAAAGAACTGCCATAAGCCGGGCGCCAACGCCACCATGCAGGACTTTAATCCTTGCAGTTACACCATAAATTCCACCTGGGTGTTGACCGATGCCCGTCCAGATGCCGGCTCACAGACCTATACGGTGCGTTATCTGGCCGATGGACGGTTCTGGATGGTCAATGATTTGAAATATCCCACGGCATGTAACAAAACCAGCTTTTCGGGTGCAGAATCCACCGGTTCGGTGGGCAAGAACGGTGTTTCCTGGCTCAGTATTTCCTGGTTCGTAGGTGATTGCCATAATAAGACAAACACTTCCACTCCTGCCGCCCGTGGATACTTATATGACTGGATGGCTGCCATGCAGGATACACGTCTGTACTATCCCTCTTTAACCGAGCCGAATTGTGGAACGAGTTGTCAAGGTATTTGTCCTGCCGGTTGGCACCTGCCTGCTCAGAGTGAATTTGCGGCCTTAAGAACAGCCATAAGCACAAGCGGATTGAATAGTGCAAGCCAATTCAACGCGGTCTACGGAGGCGCCTCCTTCAACTACGGCACGCTCTACAACCAGGGTTCCCGCGCCTACTATTGGAGTAGTACGTACTACAATGACTACAACGCGTACCCCCTGGTCGTCTACAGCAGTAGCAGCCACACCGACTACTACACCAAGCGCTACGGCTTAACTGTTAGGTGCCTTAGGAATTATTGATCTTTGTATGTTTTGCTTTCGCTCCTGCGTAGCGGAGCGCCGGAAAAGGTGAAGGTGAAAGGTTTAAAGGTGAAGGGTGAAAAGGTTTAAAAAGTTGAGAATTGATTGCTTCGTCACTGCGTTCCTCGCACTATAAACGGCAATCGCAATGCACCTTTATTGTTAAATAACAATTTGATTATCAATTGTTTTTTTATTTTCAACCTTTGTGTTTGAACCGATTTATACTTGGCTGAATCAACGATGAAAAAGAATATTTAGCCAAGTATAATTTTATATATTTGGCTTTAACAAGATAAATATTGCCTTTGTAGCTGAAAATAAATGTAGACAACTATGGGTATTATCGGTAGAATAGCACAACAAGAAGATTTGGCAAAGTATTTAGAATCAAATAAATCTGAATTTATTGCAGTGTATGGTCGCCGCAGGGTGGGCAAGACCTTTCTTATTAGAGAGTATTTCAAAAATCAGTTTACATTCTATGTTACAGGAGTGGCAAAAGAAAATATGCAAGACCAACTACACAATTTCCATACGGCGATTCAAAGTTATGGAACTATTCCATATCCCAAGCCCAATAATTGGCTTGATGCTTTTGGAGAGTTAAAACACTTGCTGGAAAACTCTAAACAAAAAAGGCGCAAAGTGATATTTCTTGATGAGTTACCGTGGATGGATACGCCTCGCTCCGGATTTATTGCCGCACTTGAACATTTTTGGAATAGTTGGGCATCGGCCCGTTCCGATATTATGCTGATCGTTTGTGGATCAGCTACAAGTTGGATGATTAACAAACTTATTAAAAACCGGGGCGGATTACATAATAGAGTTACGCGCCGAATGTATATAGAGCCATTTACATTGGGTGAATGTGAGGCATTTTATAAAGCCAATCATATTGAGATGAGTCGCTATCAAATGCTCGAAAGCTATATGATACTTGGGGGTGTGCCATATTACTTAAGTTTAATGGACAAAAGTAATGGAGAATTGATTGCTTCGCGTCAATTGCGAAGAGCCTGTCCCNNATCTCCTAATTTCTTAATCTCCTAATCTCTCATCTCATTTCTCCGGAAACGGGTTTTTCTAACAGGTAGTTGTATATGAATCCGGCGTTTTCGCCGCGGCTAAATTCCGCTTTTTTCCCGCGATAACCATGCCGGCTTTCAGGGTAAATCATAAGCTCAAATTTTTTTCCTAAATCCTGAAAGGCCGCTACCAGCCGGAAGGTGTTTTGCGCATGCACGTTCTCGTCACGCAGGCCGTGGGTAAGCAACAATTGGCCTTTGAGCCTGTCGGCATGATTGATCACTGAAGAATTTTTGTAGCCTTCGGGGTTGTTTTGCGGCGTGCCCATGTAGCGCTCGGTGTAGATGGCGTCGTATAAGCCCCAGTCGGTGACACTGCCGCCGGCAATGCCGTGGGTGAATACGTCGGCGCCATAGGTGAGTGCATAGGATGTGATATAACCGCCGTAGCTGAAACCGGTGATCATCACTTTAGTAGAGTCGGCCTGCAGATTGTCGACCAGCCATTGCACGCAATGGGTATAGTCCTTGATCTCCCAATAGCCCAGATTACGGTACATGTCATTCTGCCCTACCTTGCCGTTGTGCCCGCTGCCGCGGTGGTCCATAGTTACCTGCAATAATCCGTCCTGCGCATACTGCCGGGTATCATGGTTGGGGGCTATCCAATCATTACGTACGATGAGGTTGCCGGGACCGCCGTAAACATCGATCTTGAGCGGATATACTTTGTCCTTTTCCATGTGCGGCGGACGGATAATGCGCATGGGAAGGTCGAATTTCCCGTCGGCGCTTTTGATGGTAATAAATTCCGCAAGGGATGTTACAGGCACGGTGTCTGCATCATATTCGCGCGAAACGAATTTTCCTTTGATGGTATATTTATCTCTTTTAGGCGGCGTGACGGCATTGGAGTACGTAGTGGTAAAATATTTCCTGTCGTCCGAAATAGTAACTTTATGACTGAAATTACCGAAGGATAAACGTTGTAATTTCTTTCCGTCCAACCTCGCCGCATAAAAATCTTCGCAGCCGATGTTGTCTTTAAAACAGGTGAAGTATACTGTTTTGGCTTTTTCATCAACGTCTACGACCTGACGTACGGTATAGCTTCCGGAAGTGATGGGGTTCAATAATTTTCCATTCATATCGTGCAGGTAAAGATGGTTCCATCCGCTTTTGTCGCTTTGGAGGATGAAGCCCTTTCCCGATTCGAGAAAGCGTATGCGCGGCTCATCGTCAATCGAAATCCAGGTGTCCTGATGCTCGGCGTACAGTTGTTTTACGACGCCGTTATCAATAGTTGTTTCCAGGATTTTATAATTTTGCTGTGCGCGGTCAATCCACTGCACCCACACGGCCTTGCTGTCGGGACGCCAATAGGGCAGTCCCAGGTAAGCCTCCTGCCGGTCGTCGATATTCGCCCACACAATGTTGCCGCCCTCAGCGTTCACGATGCCGGCTTTCATGGTGGGGATTTTATTGCCCGGCTTGGGATAGCGCAGTGTTTCCACATAACCGTTTTGTCCGGGACTGTCGGTAACGGTGAACAGGGGCACACCGGTTTCGTCGGTGCGAAAAAAAACGAGGCGCCGGCTGTCGGGCGACCACCAAAAGGCCTTGTAGCGGCTTCCACGGCCGAAGATCTCTTCCATACACACCCATGAGGAGCGTCCGTTCAAGATCGTATCGTTACCGTCGAATGTAAGGCGGATCTCCTGTTGGTCGGCCACACGGAAAGTATACAAATCATTGTTGCGCGTAAAGGCAACATAGGCCGAATCCGGCGAATAAGTGGGATTTTCGGCGTTGTCAATGATTTCCGCAGTCTGTGCGAACAGGCTTGTTACGCTGACAACGAGGCAGAGCAGTAAGTAGGATAGTTTTTTCATATGTTTTTTTTCAAGTGAAGCGCCGTATAAGGGTAAAAGGTGAAGGGTGAAAGGTTTAAAGATTTAAGGTTTAAAAATTTAAAGATTTTGATTTTTTCGTGAAACGTTACGATTTTCCTAATTTCTTAATCTCTTAGTCACCTATGGCCAGCGCAAGGGCGACCATTACACCTTTCCGCCCTTCACCTTTCACCATAAGCTACAGCTCTCCGCTGAGCATGCGCAGGTTAATTTCGGAGATTTTGGCGAGGTACATGGCATTCCATTTCCGGTCGATGGCATCGAGGTAATTTTTTTGGTAGTCGCGGAATTCCAGTCCCGACAGCATGCCTATTTTATAGCGTTCTAAAGCGATGCCCACACTGGCCGAGGCCACCTCAGCGCTCTCCCGCTCAAATTCAATCAGCAAAATATTGTTCTCATAAGTATTGTACAGGAGGGTCAGGTTGCCCAGTATTTCCGTTTCGGCCTGCTGATAGCTGTATTCCCGGCCTTTTACTCCCAATTGGGCGCTTTTTAAGCGCTTGGCGTCATCGAGGCCCGAGAACAGGTTCCAGGACAGCGTAAAGCCCCAATTTGGCCCCCTGCTGCGGTTAAATCTGGTGTTTTGTTGAGGGGTATTTGATGTGCTGTAGTTGTAGCCCGCCCCGAAATCGAGCGTAGGCATCAGGTAGGCCCGCGCCAGTTTCACATCATATTCCGAAATTTTTTGTGCCTGCCGCGCAATAATTAGCGTATTATTCCGCTCAACGGTTCCCTGCCTGAGTGTTTCAAAGTCCATTTTCGGCGCCAGCACAATGGTGTCGTGCACAAAATCCCGGTTGGTGAGCGGGACGTTCATCAGGGTGTTGAGGCGTACATACGCATTGCGCACGGTTTCTTCCTGCCGCACCAGTGTGGAGCTGTCGGCGTTGAGGTCGATTTTCGCCTGCCGTAATTCCAGTCCCGACAAGGTGCCGATGCCGTACATTTCCCGGGCTTGCTGGTGACGTTCTTCCGACAAGGTCAGCGTATAGTGTGCTGCTTCCAGGCGTTTCTGCTGCATGAGGATATTGTAATATTCCGCACAAATTTCGGTGATGAGCAGGTCGATAGTTTGTTTCAGTTGTTTGTCGGCCACGGCCAGCAGGGCGTTTTGCCGGTCGTCCCGGACGAACATAGCCAACCCGTCGAACAGTCGCCAGTTAAGGCTCACGCCGGCGCTGTAGCTGTCGTTGCGGCTGCTGTTGACGTCGAGCACCGTGCCGTCGGCATACTCGTTGTGCTGATGAGAAAAAGTCTCGCTTTGCCGGGCGTTAAGGTCTACCGTGGGCAGGTACTGCGATATCGGTTTATCGTTCTCCACAATATCGCGGTCGGCGCGTGCTACTTTAATCCGGTAATTATTCTCCAAAGCTATGCGCAGGCACTCATCGAGGGAGAGTCTGGCGGGCTGGGCGGTTAAAACGCTTGCCGTCAACATAAACACCAAACAAAAACAAGCGGTTAAACGAAGCATTTTCATGGAATTAAAATTTATGCAAAGATAGGAAATTTCTCATAAACTCCAAGCCATTATTTGGTCGCATACCGATGGCATGCGAAATACAACACCGTATCCATTCTACCGAGCGATTCATGCCTGACGGCATGCGGTTCGGCTGATAGGAGCAGACAC
>DBDM01000033.1:2737-2859 GCA_002293585.1 Bacteroidales bacterium UBA932 | reverse complement strand
GCCTTTTTAAATTCGGTAAGCCACCGCTTGCATAAAGCGGTAGTGTTCACTCAATCATGGGGTGTAGTTGGTGGTCGCAAGGAGCCCATCAATTATTCAGAGCGCTTACTTTCTGTGTCGAC
>DBDM01000033.1:1548-2614 GCA_002293585.1 Bacteroidales bacterium UBA932 | reverse complement strand
CACGTTACGTTGTGTTAGGAATTAAAAGATGAAACTTAAACCTTTTTTTAAAAGTAATGAAATAAGTGACTAAGAAACTAAGAGATTTTTCAATCTTTAAATCTTTGAATCTTTAAACCGTAAACTATAAATATGTAAAAAATATTGAGTTATTTGCTTTTGTCGCTGCCGATGTACAGCGGTTTGCCGGCGCAGGATGTAGAAGTAATCCGTCCCGGCGCCAACGCTACCATGCAGGAGTTTGCGCCACACAGTTATACCGTTAATTCCACCTGGGTGTTGACCGATGCACGCCCTGATGCCGGTTCACAGACCTATACGGTGCGTTACTTGGCCGACGGACGGTTCTGGATGGTCGATGACATGAAATACCCTGCGGCGTGTAACAAAACAAACTTTTCAGGTGCCGAATCGAAAGGAAGTATAGGAGCAAAAGTTCCCGGTTTTTACGGCGATTGCCGTAGTAATACGCAATCCGGCGCCGGTTACCTGTATGACTGGATGTTCGTGATGCAACACGAGGAGGCGTATTATGGCAGTTCCTGGAACCCGGGTTGTACGGGTAATCCCGGCGACAAGGCTGCATGCCGGGGTATTTGTCCCGAAGGCTGGCATGTCCCCACGGGCAATGAGTCTACCGGCGAGTTCACGCTCTTAAACAACATCGTAAACGGCGGTTCAACGAGCAGTCCTTCCGGTTTGAGAGACACAAGCACGTTCAGTACAGTCTATGGCGGCTACGCCTACTCCGGTTCGCTCTACGGTCAGGGTTCCATCGCCAACTATTGGAGTAGCAGTTACCACAGTGTCAACAGCGCGTACCACCTGTACTTCTACAGCTCGGTCGTGAATCCGGTGACCAACAGCAACAAGAACTACGGATACACGTTACGTTGTGTTAGGAATTATTGATCTTTGTATGTTTTGCTTTCGCTCCTGCGTAGCGAAAAAATTGAAAATGGAAAGTTGAAAATTGAAAATGAAAAGTACATAATCTCTTGTAAACCAAATAATAAATAGTAAATAATCAATAATAAATTCTAAAAGGCCGGGACGGACACATATC
>DBDM01000033.1:1222-1494 GCA_002293585.1 Bacteroidales bacterium UBA932 | reverse complement strand
AGCGATAGCCCTTTGTATTCTACCGAGAACTTAGGATGTGTCGACACTATGTCCTGCGATTTATGCTCCAGTTTTTTCAGGCTTATGCGCCGGGGATTACGTTTTACTTCACAAAATACCAGTCGTTTTTCAACCTCGTTGATCGCTACGATGTCTATTTCATTTTCACTTTTGGCGTTCCAATAACCCTGGATGTCGGAAAATTCTTTGGACTCCATCATTACGGTACGGAAATATTTTTCGAGAAAAATTCCGCTATACGTTTCATAATC
>DBDM01000033.1:0-1175 GCA_002293585.1 Bacteroidales bacterium UBA932 | reverse complement strand
AAATTATCTTCAATGTTATACTTGATGGAACGACTGCCTTCTTTCGCTCCGAAAGGGCGATGGCGTTTGATGATATTATACGCTGTTTCGAGCCGTTCAAGGTAACCGCCTACATCCATATTCAGTATGCTCTCAATCTGTCCCCGGTCTGTTTTCGACGAGGCGATGAGGGACAGTATAGAGAAATAATTACCGTGATCCTTGCCGAACTCGTTGATCAGGACGTCCCTGCCCTCATTCAAAAAGAACGAGCCTTCTGCAAAGATGGTATTAAGAATGGCCTTCTTGGTAAACGCTTTTTTGTTAACAAGTTGCTCAACATACTTGGCTACCCCGCCCGTGATCATGTAAAAAGCCAGTAAGTCTTCGTTGGAATGTTTGGGGTGATGGTCCGACAAAATTTCCTTGATCGTAGCTATGCTGAAAGGTTTAATGAGCATCTTTGCCGTAGCCCTGCCGAAAAGCGGTTCCTTGGAATTCTCAAATATGCGCTTCATCATAGAATAGATAGACCCGCAGAAGATGAGGTTGATGTGGCTTTTATCCTTGGCGGAGTCCCAGATATTTTGCATATCACTGAATAGAGACGGGTTGATATTCCTGAACTCCTGAAACTCGTCGATGATCAGCGTAAAATTCATACGGACTGATAATTGCATAATTGCGCGGAATAACTCGGCGAAATTGGCATAGCGGCCAATGGGGATACCCAGTTTTTCATTGATTTCTTGCGAAAACTCGTCGCAAAGCAGTACCTCGTTTTTCTTTGCAACAAAGAAATAAAGAACAGGTGTGGACTTAAAAGCATTTTTCAGCAATGTGGTTTTACCCACACGCCTGCGCCCAACCATCACTGTCATTTGCGCAGTTTCCGCCGATGCTTGCTCTATTTGTTGCAGGGCGGCTATCTCGGAAGTTCTGTCGTAAAATTTCATATTCTATATTATTTTTACCATTTATCGTAACTGCTATTACCGTAATGACGGTTACGATAGTGCAAAGATATGAAAAATATCGTTCCTGCAACAAATAATTTATCCTTTTTTCTGCGAGGTCGGCATGCGGGGAACAATAGGCAGTACGCAGTAGCCTCACGCTCTCATCATTCGTTTCTTAGTCTCTTGTCTATTAGTCTCTTGTCTATTAAAACAAAAAAGCCGCTCCGGACAAAGGTT
>DBDM01000097.1:9596-10064 GCA_002293585.1 Bacteroidales bacterium UBA932 | reverse complement strand
TATAGTAAAAACTTCAGAACCATCAGCGTATTTTATACCCATGGTGTCGGCACTTGACCATTCCGGCGGGGTATCAATTGTGCTCCAAAGCACCAATACTATACAACCCTGTTCACAATCGTTGTCCATGAGGCCTACTACCTGCGAGTTCACCTCTACCGGCATCCACTGTTTGGCCGTTTTTGTAGCCATCGACGGTAAAGCCAGCCAGCCCGACACTACATCATTTTCATCAAACAATACACGGGCAAAACCGGCGTTTTTACCATCTCCCAATTCTGATATGATACCTAAACGTAACATACTGCAAATTTCAATCTTTTCAATCGTTTTTACTATATTAAAGCATTCGGAAAACCGTAACTATTCTACGATTTTCCGAATGCTTACATCAGTGGTATAACCTCCCGACGGCTCCACACTATGCGTACTTGACACAACATGCCATTTTCCTGAATACTTGCCAAC
>DBDM01000097.1:5074-9589 GCA_002293585.1 Bacteroidales bacterium UBA932 | reverse complement strand
ACAGTACTGAATGAGCCGGTTATTTTCTCCTTGTTGGCATCTTTCAAAGCGCCTTTTGCGCGGGCTTGCGCCTGTGCATCGTTTTCCGCCTTCTCATTAACGGAGATTACATCTTTTTTATCGGTTTCTTTCGACGCTTCAATAGACCACTTGCTAACACTGTTCTCTTTTGCGTTGCGCACCGTCACCGTAGCACCCTTGTACACCTCCGACGTTTTATCACGGAACCGCCCCTTATTCATTTGCGTCTTGTCTATGATTAAAATACTGGCCTGCTTTTCCAATTCTTCCAATTCCATAAACACCAGCTGATTCCCGCGTATAGAAAACAATATGCCGTACTCCCGCGCCAACTTTGCTAAAAAAGAAAGGTCGGTTTGCCTGTCTTGTGTTTTGCGCCCAATTTCTATTTCTTGCAAACTGCTGACTTTGCCTACGAGTTTCAGCCCGTGCTTATCCGCAAAATACTGGGCAATTTCTTGCAGAGATTGTTTTTCAAACGCCTTGCTGTTTTTAGTCCGGAGGCCTTTTGAGGCAGACGCTGCAATGGCTTTCACCGCCAACATATCCGGCGGAAACTCATACTCTATCTCGTCAATCTCAAACAACCCGCAATCCAGCATGTTTCCGGCATTTCCCATTTTTACCGTCAGCGTGTCGCCCTGTTCCGGATACCACGCCGATTGCCATTTACCGGCGGTGTCCTCAAACATCAACGAAATATCATCACTTTCCGCATCAACCTTGTCGGTGTAGGTTATCTTAGATAGAAAGGAACTCACGTCACCCGTTACATTCTTTCCTGCAATACTTATTTCAACCGTGTTTTTTTCTATCGTTTCCATGGCGGCAAATCTGTATTAGCAATGATCTCACTATCATCAATGACCGGAACAATGAGAATAGTACCCAACGGAAATACTGCCGTGATCGGCACATCAGGGTTAGCATCAGCTAAAATACTAATGCCATGATTACCGCCATAGAAGCGAGCTGCCAACGTATCTATCCGGTCACCTTCAACTGTTCTATAATTAAAACTTTCCATTTAGTCTCCTCCTTCCCGTGTAGCCGAAAATGCAGCAATAGGAGCAGCGTGTGCCGTTGCCCTATCGCTACTTTCGGACAGTTTATTTACGTTCATTTCCATTACCGACATGTCGGTAACATTATCCATCTTGGCTAAATTCTCGGCATAGCTTATACACTCGTCCAATGAAGTCGGCAATTGCGCTGCCCTTGTAGCAATCTTTTTTGTAACCTCCACCTTATTCTTTGCCGTTTGGTACGCCTGTTGGACATCGGTAGCTAACCGGCGGACATCCCTCACCGTTCGTTTCAACGAGACAGTGCCTTTTTTCCCCTTGGTCGCGGTAGCTTTAATAGCTGTCACCTTACTTTTACNNNNGACGGAGTAATTACAGCGAGAGCCGGCAGTTGCACCGGCGGCCTGGCGCTGGCCACCGCCGCGCCCTTTGGTGTAGATGTTGTTTTCTCGCATTCCAACAGTGAAATACTTACGCTGGCCACTTCCAGCACACCGATATCCGAATAACGTTCGTTGGTGATATCGATGCCGGTGATCACAAATTTCCCAAAAATTTCACCTTCGCCCGATATAAACGGCAACTTTTCGCCACTGTTCATAGACTTTTTAAGCGCCCCTATTTCAACCGCCGGGTCGCAAAAATCAACGGAATAACGTACCGAAATATCCATTCCAACCAGTTCTGTACCGGTATGCTGAATAACATCTTTACCGTTTACTCGCGATATGCGGGCATAGCGTTCCCCATGGCTTTCACCCAGTGAAGTAGGGGCTTTTAAACCCTCAAACCTATGTTCTCCAAGTTGTGCAAACATTATGTTAAAATTTTAAAATTTAGACAAACGCCACCCGCGCCTTATACTCACTAAAGCGCTGCATAATTTCTATAATTTCGTCCTTGTGCCGGCGAAGCATTTTAGCAAAATCTTCTGTTGATGAGCCTGTTGAAGCGTCTCCCGAAATAGTAATACTTGGCGCGTAGTTCAATGATGCACCGCCCATATTATTCATTACACTCGATGTGTTCACAGCACCGGACTGTATAGACCGGTTAACACCCTGCACTGTTTGCATGGCCAGTCCTTCCGAAGCGCCACCCACAGCACCCTCGCCTTTGGCTATACCACTGGTTAGGCCCGCCGTAATGTTCATACCATACTCCATAAACAATCGTGAAGGCGAATTGATACCAAGTATCGAACAAAACGTATCACCAATGGATTTCCCAATATTCTTAATAGTTTCCCAAACGGCGGTAACTTTTTCTACAATACCGTCAATGAGCCCCTGTATGAGGTTGCTACCCCATTCGTAGAAACTGGCAGCCAGGCCGCTAAACCAATCCCCCAAGCTCATAAACCATGCCTTAATGGCATCCCAGTGTTTAATAATTAACAAGGGAATGCCAATGAATGGCGCTATCACTGCAAGTATAACAATCCCCCACTTAGCAAAAAACGACTTGATCCACTCCCATGTAGCGGCAAAAAAATTCTTGATGCCTTGCCATGCGGCTACAAAAATGCCTTTCACACGTTCCCAAAGCCCTTTGAAAAATGCCGCCACCTTGTCCCAATTCTTTACCAACAATACCACAATGGCTATGACCGCCATAATAGCAGCAATGATCCACACTATCGGACATCCATACAATGACGCATTAAACAACCATTGCGCCGCAGCAGCTATTTTTTGCCAAACAGCATGTAATTTCATTGCTACGGCATATTGCCTTTGTGAAAGTAATGCTTTTGCCCATGCGCTATTTGTTCCTGTAATCACCGCTTTCATAAATAGCATGGCCGACTGCACACCGGTAATAGCAGTTTTTATTCCTTTGAAAGCCGCACGCACTTTAAGAATACTATACGACATAGCCCCGAAAGCTATGGATGCCGAACCTACCGCCACAAGCAGTGCGCCAAGACTAAGCACCACCACCCCAATGACTTTTGACAATCCCGGATGTTGCGCTGCCCATGCAGTATATCCGGTAATAATAGATATTACTATTTCGGCTAATTTTGTCAATACAGGCACCAACGCTGTGGCCATAGTTACCTTCAACCCCAACAGGGCGGAGTCAACATCTTCAAGTGTGTCATTGAACTTCTCTGCACCTATACCCTCCGTTACCAGCCCAAGCTGTACAACGCGTTTGGCCATTTCATCCAATCCTTCCGCTCCACCATTAAGTAAAGGCAGGAAATTTGAGCCCGATTTACCAAACATAACCATAGAAGCTGCTGTTTTGGCGGCTCCATCTTCCAATGTAGAAAAACGTTGGGCTACATCCTTAAATATTTCCTCCGGCGCTCTTAAATTTCCTGCGGCATCTTTTAGGCTTATACCCATTTTCTGAAACAAACCTGCTGCCTCACCGGAACCACTGGCCGCTTCGGTTATCGTTTTATTAAACCGTGCCATACCACTGGCTAATTGTTCATTGCTCACACCTGCTCTATCAGCTGCATACGCTAACTTTTGCCATTCCTGCACACCCATGCCCACCTTTTGAGCCGTTTTAATGGATGCATCTATATATTCGGTAGCGGCTTTCACCGTGTTAAAGGCAAAACCAAACATACGCTCCCCGGTAGCTTCCAGGTGACCGCCTATCCGCATGGCATCTCGACCTACTTTTGCTAACTTCTTGTCAAAAGTAGGTAACGTTTTTTGAGATATATCATCAAGCACCTTGCTCATTTGGTCGGTTGCCGTGAGCAAAAAACCGAGCCGCATGGATTTATCAGGGGTCATATATTTGTATTTTAAATTATTTTCGTATCTTTGTCAAAACTAAAAACATTTAATTATGGCATTTGGTTGTGTATTTCGTAGTTCTGTTTATCATGATGATAACAAAGTTCCGCGGGAGGAAATAAAAATAACAGGGAAAGATTGGGCTAATATAATATTAGTTCACCTTGCGGTGGCAGCATTCATAGTACTCGCAATAGCGATTGTAGCTTTTATAGTAGACTAACATTCTCATCGCTCAACCCCCGCCAACACCACCCGCTTAGGCGCTCTCATTTCTGCCTCGTATAGTTTCATCGCCTCCTCCAAATAGGTAAAATACTCCTCGCTATCCAAATCCAAAACACCATTAATCCCACTGCCGGTGTAGTGCGCTAAAAACACCACATCAGCGTGGGACGCTATCCGTTTTTTTCAGTATCAGGGTTGGCAAATTGGATAATTTCGGTTAGCTCCTCATCCGTAAAACTCTCCAACAAATCATCAGCTACTACCGGCTTGTCATTAATCAACAGCTTGGCCGCGGTCATGTGAATACCGCGCTCCATTTCGCTCAACTTCTTATTATTAGCTATTTCAACGGTTTTACGCGCGGTAATACCAATCACGTCAATCTTCACCCCGGCCAACTCCATAGTTCTTTTTATACCTAAATCGGGTTTTCTGTTTAATGCTTCCATAATTTCTCTTTAAAATAGAGGCGGGGG
>DBDM01000097.1:0-5069 GCA_002293585.1 Bacteroidales bacterium UBA932 | reverse complement strand
CTTTGCCGGCGTTCGGCCAGTAAATCCTCACCGCCCACCTTGTACACGTTGTTCAACACGTCCAGTTCCACAATCGCTTCGCCGTCTACTTCCTCTTTATAGTAGAGCACCGAAAATACGCTTTCCACCTCCGTGTCCTCTTTAGGCTTATAGGCCCCACCTGCATGCTTTTTGGGGTAACCTTTCAGGTAAATCACTACAGGCACTTCTTCTTTCATGCCTTCGCCTTCATACTCGGCCTTGCTTGAGCGCACCATCAGGTCTACCGGTTTCAGGAAGTTGGCGCATGCCAGCTTTGCTTCATTATCCGGATATGTCCACTTGATTGTAGCTTCCATTTTGTCGAAGCCGTTAAAAAATTCGGCAGAGCCTACCATTCCCATGGCTTTGTAATCCGTCATCACGGCCGAAATATCCGGGCACGTAACTTCCGAAGCCTGCCCATGCTTACTGCCATTGTTTATATAAACATTGGCGTCAAATACCTTTGTAATTTTCATAATTATTCGGTAATAGTTGAAAGGGTTGATAAATCAATTTTATAGGTAAACGTCAAGCGCTGCATCGGCAGAGCCGGCGTAAACTCAATATCAAACGTCAAATAGCCTTGCGCCAGGTCATTGGTAGGATTGCTTTCAGGACGATAGTAGCATTGCCCTTCTACAATCGCCCCGCGCGACTTCAAGCTGTTAAGGTACTGGTTCACCGTATTACGGATAGCGTCCACATTCGCCTTGTTGAAAGGCTTATCGATAAACGGTATGCACGCCTGCTCAATAGCACGTTTCATAATGGCGCGCGTCCGGCACACGCTCCGGGAAAAGATCGGCCTCCATGCGCCGCAAAATCTTTTCCATATCATCCATTGAACGATAACTAACCGTTTTATCACCATAACTAACCGATTGCGTACCCGCAGCTATCGCCGCTTTCAATGCTTCATATTGTTCAATAGTATATGCCATGCATGTATATTTACTGCGAAGGTAAACAAAGCGCAACGCCCCCGAAAACGTTGGCGCAAAACATGGAAAGAACTTTCCAAACCAGAAAGTTTAAAACATATTTGCAGATAATAAATTTATTACCTACCTTTGTGCTATTAATAACAAAATAAAAAAGGATGCCAACTGTTTTTATCTTTCTCGGATTGCGATTTATGTTTTTTGCAAACGACCACGAGCCCGTGCATGTTCACGTAGTGAAAGATGCAACAGAGGCAAAATTTGCTGTGTTGCCGGAAATAAAAATGATATACAATCACGGCTTAAAGGCCGCGGAATTAAAAAAAGCCAAAGACTTAATAGTTGAAAATGCTGAAATTATTATTGACCGTTGGAACGAATTTTTTAACGACAAATAAAATACTAATTGATTATGAAAACAATAACAATAAACGACATAAAAAATGTATGGCTCACTGATGACGCCATACATATTGAAACCTTTGGCGGAAAGCAGGCAAAAGAATTTTTCTCCGATTTTCCGCGTCTCAAATTTGCTACGCCGGAACAGCGGAAACAATACACATTAGAGCATTTCGGAATACGTTGGAAGGCACTGGACGAGGATTTAAGTTACGAAGGGTTTTTTCGTAAAAAAGCTGCTGAAAATCCCATTGCCGAAACATTTAAAAATTTATATGGCATTAACGTAAGCGCCCTTGCACGACGGGCAGGTTTATCGCAGAGCGTTATGGCCTCCTATATATGTGGCATTAAAAAACCATCAGAAACACGAAAAAAGAAAATAGAAAAAACACTGCACGAAATAGGAAAAGAACTATTAGCTGTACGGTTATAACCACGAATCAACCGGCCCGAAGGCAGCAATGGGTTTTGTCAGAAATATGAGCTTGTTTCCCGTAACGCCAAAATAAAAAGCGCTTGTAGCCATTAACTTACAAGCGCTTCTGTGATCCCGCTGGGATTCGAACCCAGGACCCCATCATTAAAAGTGATGTGCTCTACCAGCTGAGCTACGGAATCGGCCTTTTAAAACCCTCGTTTTTTTGAACGAGGGTGCAAAGCTAAGCATTTTTTATTAAACGTGCAAATATTATTTACGCGCTTTTTTAGCATTCAGGAAGATTTCCTGTCCCGCCACCGGCTCCTGCCCTGCCTTCATTCTGTTGTATCTGTATAAATACTTCAACTGCACGGCATAACGTTGCGCAATCCCGCGCATGGTCTCGCCTTCTTCGGCAATGTGCATGGGCAATTTGGCCACGGTTTTAGACTGCTTGAGCATAATGTATACCACGTCGCCCTCCTTTAGCTCGGCTTTCCCTTCCTTGTCGTCATTGTAGAGCCGGAGGCGTTTTTCTTTCACGTCAACATCCAGTGCAATGTTTTCATAGCTGTCGTTTTCGCGCGCCAGCACATACTGTACCCCGTTGCGGCTATAGCGGCGACGTCCCACCGTAAATGTGTAATGATCAATATCCACGGTTTGCTCTTTTTCGATCTGGGCAGGCGATTCCACTGCCACCATCTCTTCACGGTCAAGTTCGTATAATTTATTATCTTCTATTATTTTAATCACCAATTCCGCATATTGGGGGTTGGTAGCATAGCCGGCCTGTTTAAGTCCCACCGCCCAGGCTTTATAATCGCTGCGCGGCAACTCAAAGAGAAAAGCATAACGGTCGCGGTAGCGCAGGAAGTCGGAATGATCGGCGAAAGAACCTTCGGGATCATTGTATTTACGAAAACACTCCTGCAAGGCATCGTCGTCGTGAAGAATACTGGGGCCTGTCCATGAATTATTACACTTGATGCCGAAGTGGTTATTCGCTTCCACGGCTAAGCGGCTGTTCCCGTTGCCCGACTCCAAGCAGGCCTGCGCCATAATAATGCTGGCCGGAATACCGGATATTTTCATTTGCTTACGGGCCAACTCTTTATATTTCAGTATATAGTCTTCTCTTGTTGTTTTATTTGTTTGAGCAACAGACGTATAACTTATCAGCAGTAATAAAATGACCACCGGAATGTTATATAATTTTAAGCGCATAACATTTTATTGATTAATCCGGCACAAATATATATCTTTGTAGCGTATTATGCTACAAATTCAGTAAATAATTATACCAAATTTATGAAAAAAATAATTGTTCTGACCTTTGCCGTCCTGTTGATATGCGCGCTGTCATTGTCCGCCCAAAAGAAAGCGGAGACTCCTGCCAAGCCTGTGAATAAAGGTTATAAAATCGCGGTTTTATTACATGGCGCACAACCCTCGGATACGCTTTTCCTGAAAGCTTATGAAGGTAACAGGAGCAGCATAGTAAGTACTGTAGTGGTAACCTCCGGTGGCGAAGCCATATTCAGCGACACCACCTCCCTGCCCGTAGGCATGTACAGCTTGCAAATGAATAACGCCCAACAATCGCTTGATTTCTTTATCTCCGAAGGTGAACCGCAACATTTCCGCGTGGCTTACGCACAGGTGGAAGGATTATCGTCCGCACACTTTGACGGATCGACCGAAAATGAGGCGCTGGCCGATTATATGCGTTACATGAAGCAGCAACAATACCAGATGCAGGCTTTACAGAACCGTATGCAGCGGCTCATGCAAGTCCCCGATTCCGCCGCATCCATCAGCCGCCAAATGGGAGAATTATATAACGAAGTGAAAGCCAAATGGACTTCTATCGAACAAGAATATAAAGGTAAGTTGTTTGCCTTGTTTATCTCTTCTATCCGCGATCCGGAACCGGTACAATTCAACCCGCCTGCCTATCCGGTGCCCAATATTGATTCGCTGGAACAGGCACACTACTATAATTTTTTCAAAGAGCATTTCTTTGATAGTTTCGATTTTTCATCGCCTGATGCTGCTAACATACTGAAAATGCCTTTCTACGGCAACCGGTTGTCCACCTATGTTACACAAGTGGTAAAGCCTACAAAAAATGAGATGCAACCGAGTGTAGACCAATTGATGAAAAAAGTGGAAAGCAATAGGGAAATTTACAAATACACCGTAAGTCAACTGTACAACCTACTCAACGAAGCGCCTTCTCCCGAATTGAATGAAGTGGCGACTTACGTGGGACAAACCTACGTGGTAGACCGCCCTGAAATGTGGGACGACACCGAATACGTAGAGTATATGTCCGACAGGTTAATTAAGGCAAAACTCAACCCCATAGGCGCCATTGCCACCGACCTGAAGTTGGAAGATCTGTCGGGCAACTGGATCTCCCTGCACGACGTGCAGGCGCCGTTCACCGTGTTGTATTTCTTCAATCCCCTGTGCCACTCCTGCGCTGTGATCACCCCACAGGTTTACCAGTTGTATGAACAGTATAAAAGCAAAGGCGTGAAAGTGTTCGCCGTTTATGTAGACCACCGTCGTTCCGATTGGACACCCTACCTTACCGAAAAGGGTTTCCTCGATTGGATCAACGTGTGGGATCCCGATGAAAAAGGCTCTGCCGGCGTATACGACAAATATGACGTACATGCCATTCCCAGTATTTATTTGTTGGATAACAGCAAAAAAGTAATTGCCAAAGACCTTTACTTCAACGAACTGGAAATGTGGATGCAACAACTATTCCAGGAAACTACAGTCCCGGCAACGCCTCAGCCGTAAACCGGGCCATCGCCCAGTTGTTACGGGATTTTTGGGTAATTAGCCGGAAGCCGCAACTTTCCGCCGCTGCGATCATATCGGGCAGGTCGGAGGTAAAAATACCGCTGATCATTAATGTGCCGCCGGGTTTCAGTCCCAACGCATAGGTACTCATATCTTCCAATAAAATATTGCGGTTGATATTGGCTAAGATAAGGTCGTATTTATCTCGCTGAATGAGCGAAGCATCGCCCTGGATGGCCCTTATTTTTCCGGACACACGGTTGCGGCGGGCATTTTCCAGCGTACTGTTTTTCGCCCACACGTCAATATCAATGGCATCGACAAACGATTTAGCGCCACGCTTGGCCGCAATTATCGCCAGGATACCCGTTCCGCAGCCCATATCCAGCACCTGCAATCCTTTCACCGGAAAATGCAGCAGCGCTTCGGCCATCAGGTAAGTGGTGTCGTGATGTCCCGTA
>DBDM01000093.1:5044-5544 GCA_002293585.1 Bacteroidales bacterium UBA932 | reverse complement strand
AAATAAGCAATAAAACCCCGTACCACAAAAAAGACCTTTGCAGCAAAAATTTTTGTGACTAACCTCATAGCGTAGGCAAAACCGGCCTAATTCACCGATGAGGTTCTAGGAGACCTGTAGTATAAAGATAAGCCGGGCCCACGCCGTTTTTTATGCCGTCTACGACTAACTGCTACGTAACAGAGCATATAAAATAACATGGGCGCCGGCTTTATTTTCCCCATACTACTGTGAAATTTCCTAGATTTCATCGATAGGTAAAACAAAGCTAGCGCCAAAGACTTCCGTTAACCTGTGTGGCTAACGGAGCATTTGTGGACGGTAAGTAAAGAACGCAATTATGACCCGGCACAAAAGTACGAACAATTATGCATTAAACAAAAGACCGTGTGTTAAAATTTACTGACAGGCAATTTATAAAGATGAGTGATGAGTAGAGACGCAAGATTTTGCGTCTGTATGAATGAACGCGCTTGCCGCGGCGTACAAGGGTAAAAGGT
>DBDM01000093.1:4145-4953 GCA_002293585.1 Bacteroidales bacterium UBA932 | reverse complement strand
CACTTTTTTTCTTACCTTTGTCCCTCATGTACAACTGGAAAAAAATATTTGCCATTATTTGGTCGGGACAGGCGTTCTCGCTCCTGTCGAGTTCCATTGTGCAGTTTGCCATTGTGTGGTGGCTGACGGCGAAAACCGGTTCGGCCGGTGTATTGGCCGGCGCGCTGATTGTAGTTATTTTGCCGCAAATTGTGCTGGGCCCTTTCATTGGCGTGTGGGTCGACCGCTGGAACCGTAAAACTATTATGATAGCGGCCGACAGTTTCATCGCTTTTTGCTCCGTAATTACCGGCCTGCTCTTTTATTTTGATGTCATTGCCCTGTGGCATATTTATACCTTGCTTATTGCCCGTTCCATAGGCGAGGCGTTTCACTATCCGGCCATGCAGGCCTCGGTGCCGCTGCTGGCGCCGGAAGAACAGCTGACCCGCATTGCCGGCATCAACCAGGGGTTATGGTCGGTGGGACACATTGGCGGCCCTGCGCTGGGCGCCTTGCTGGTCACCCTCTCGTCCATGCCGGTGATTATGCTCATAGATGTGGCGGGCGCCCTGTTGGCCGTTGTTTCCTTATTGTTCGTGCATATTCCGCGTCCCCCGAAAACAAGTGAAACCCACGCCGGAGGCGTACTGCGTGAATTGTGGGCGGCGTTCAAAGTGATTCATGCCAATAAGGGACTGTTCCTGCTCATCCTGATGTTTGTGCTGTGTGTGTTTATTTCTTTGCCTGTTAACGCCCTTTTCCCCTTAATGACCTTTAATCATTTCGGCGGCGGCGCCTGGGAAATGGGCGCAGTGGAAGTGGCGGC
>DBDM01000093.1:401-4128 GCA_002293585.1 Bacteroidales bacterium UBA932 | reverse complement strand
CAAATAGTCATGATTAACCTGGCGTACGTGGCCTTGGGACTTTCTTTCTTCCTGTCGGGATTTTTACCATCCTCCGCTTTTTGGTGGTTTGCGGGTTTTGTAATGTTGTCGGGACTGGCTATGCCCTTTTTTAACAGTCCCATTACAGCCATTATTCAACGACAGGTGGAGCCCGGCATGCTGGGGCGCGTATTTTCGCTGTTCGATACGCTGAGCTTGCTGCCGGGACCTTTCGGCCTCATGGCCACAGGCTTCATTGCCGATGCGGTGGGCATAGCACCGGCCTTCGCTGCCGGAGGCGCCTTGATTATACTGGTAGGCCTCATCAGTTTTTGTATTCCGCCCTTAATGCGATTAGATAAACAAAATAAAAAATAAAAGCTATGAACAAACTATTCATCTTCATTGCCCTTTTAGGACTTGTTTCCTGTACTTCCGAAAACAAAAAAGCTACTACCATGAATGATTATCAACAAATCGACATTCGTGCATTGCGCGACAATCCCGTAAAACTCATTAGCGACGACTGGATGCTCATTACTTCCGGCGACAGCGCTTGCTTCAACACCATGACCGCCAGTTGGGGCGGTATCGGCAACCTGTGGAACAAGCCGGTGGCTTTCATTTTTGTGCGCCCCCAACGCTTTACCTTTGAATTTACCGAGCGGAACGATTATTTCACGCTCTCGTTTTTCGACGAAAGCTATCGCGAAGCATTGAACATTTGCGGCACTAAGTCGGGACGCGATACCGATAAAGTAAAAGAAGCCGGTTTAACGCCTTTGTACACCCCGAATAGCGTAGCCTTCGGCGAAGCCCGCATTATTATCGAATGCCGCAAAATCTACGGCGACTTCCTCAATCCCGCCGCCTTCGCGGACACGGCCATAGCAGAGAAGATCTATCCGAAGGCAGACTTCCATAAAATGTACGTCGGCGAAATCGTCAACGTATGGAGAAGGTAGTTGTTGAGTACGCTACTTTTTTAAAAAGTCGGAACGCAGCGGATTAAAGGCGTCTATCAATATACCCGCTTCGAGGCATACCACGCCGTGCATGGCGCGCGGAGCGGCAAAAAAACCGTCGCCTGCCTGCAATATGCGTTGTTCACCGTCGATGGTCACCTCAAATTTTCCGCTGGCCACGTAGCTCGACTGCGTATGTTCATCGTGCGCGTGCGCAGCGCCTATGGCGCCCCGGGTAAATTCAACCTTCACAAGCATTAAATGGTCATTGTAGCCCATGATTTGGCGGCGTACGCCTTCGCCGGCAGGTTCCCACGGAATTTCCGCGGCAGGTAAAAAAGAATTGCTGTTCATGATAGTAAGGATTGCGGATTATTTAATTCTTCCACCAAAGCATATACCCGTGTTGATGGATTATATTCGACGAAACTTTTTTTATGAA
Organism: Bacteroidales bacterium UBA932; assembly: GCA_002293585.1. Classification (GTDB taxonomy): domain Bacteria; phylum Bacteroidota; class Bacteroidia; order Bacteroidales; family UBA932; genus UBA932. The sequence goes on along the minus strand of DBDM01000093.1, from coordinate 2,721 downwards.
TATGTGTTTTTTCGAGTTTCTTGGCCCATTTTATGGCTTGTGCCTGATTACCATGTTGGGCTAAAAGCTCAAACATAGTCGAATGATTCTTTGTATAGTGGAATTTTTTACCGGTATGTTTAGATAAATGGGTCTCAATATGCTTGCCATACTTATGACGTGAAATAGGAGTCTCTACATACTTGAAATGCAGTATATACCACAGTTCAAAAGCCTCATTGCTCCAGGCGCATTTTATACCGTTGGCCTCGGCTTTTGCTATGGCATTGTCAAAATTTTTATCGAAATCATCTTTATCGAATACTACCCACACACTATCGTATGGCTTTGGAGATTTACTTTTCAGGTCAATAGCATGATCGACCAAGCTTAATGTATTTTTGCCGGCTCCAATAGGTTCAATATGCAAAGTATAGGGGGGTAACTCTCTTTTAAATGCGTTGAAATAATTGGGTTCAGTGCATTTTCCTTCGCAAACAATGAGAAAATAAACCCGTTGTTCACGGGTTGCTACTTTCCTCTCGCTTTCTTTTCTTTCGAAGCGCCGGAGATCTATGTTAGGCTTTCTTGCCATTGCCGATTAATTGTTTAAAATCTCCGATGAAAGGAATAGCGCCGTAGCGTCCGGCAATGTAATCTTTTTCGTAGCTGCGGTCTTTTCTGACCGAAGTGCCGTTCGGTTCTTTATACTCTACCAATGAATATAAATCGGTTTCTTCAGTTGGATTTTTTTCGGTGAAATAAATCTGATCACGGCGAATATGACCGTAGCTTAGCAGGTTGGTATCATGGGTGGTGAAAATCAATTGGGCATTGTGCTCATTGATTTCCGGATCATTGAACATCCGCACAATTTCTTTGGTCAATAAAGGGTGTAGCTTGGCATCCAGTTCATCAATGATAGCAATCCCGCCGCCGTCCAATATGCCCGTTAGATATCCGGCTAAATCAAGGATTTTATTGGTTCCGGATGATTCCATAACTTCCGACTCAAAGGATTTCTCCCGCACAATTTGTCCGGTTTTGTTATATACATTGTGAGAAGTCATCAACTGTTGGTCATCATTCGAGATAGAAAGCCGGGTAAAGCCGAGCTGCAAATGATCAATAAAATGCCTTACTGATTTATTAGCATCGCTACTCAGCATGCAAGCAAAAATGGTCCAAATACGATTATCCTGATGTTCAATGCCGGATAGTTCCCGAACAGAAAAAAATTTCATCATAATTTTTTGGCTAATAGTTCCGTTAAATTGATCACAGACCGCCAAAAATAAGGCATTTTCCCGTGTTTTGCTTTCTAATTTTTCGCCTTCCGGAAAATCATTCAAATCAATATTATTCCCTTCGCGAATAAATAAATTTCTCTCTTTTCCCGTAAAAGTTTTTTTCTCGAATAACCATTCATAATGTACCTTCTTCCGGCAAACTTCAAAACCATAACGGTAACGAATACCATTAAGTAATAATACAATCTCGAAATGGGAGGGTTTGTTTTCCGTTTCGGTATTCAGCAGAAAGGGGGTAACCTCAATTTCATCCGTGGAACTTCGCTTGGCGGAATTTTGTATAATATCGAACATGGCAATCATTCCTTTCAGCAGGTTGCTTTTCCCGCTGGAGTTGGCGCCATAAATCGCCACGCTGCGCAACGCCTTGTATTTGCCGTCGGTAATGATGTTGCCGGGATATTCGCTGATGCTTGTAGCCATCAGGTTCAAGGTTTTTTTATCTTTGAACGACAGGTAATTACCCACACTGAATTCTAAGAGCATAATGTTTCGTTTTTTGAGAAATTTTCTCATATTTCATGCAAAAATACAGAATATTTTGAAAAATACAAAAATAACGAGAAAATTTCTCGTTATTCAACAAAGTGGTCTGTAAATCTTTTTTAGCTGATTTTCTCCCTATTTTTTGGTTTTTCCTAAAAAAAAGCGTAAATTGCACCTTGAAAAGTTATAATCTTTAACTCATGGAACAGAAATACAACAAAAATCTAAGCAAAATCCAAACTTCCAAAATCCGGCAGTTCGATGCTTATTGCAATCAATTTCCCGGCCATATCAAACTGACGCTGGGACAGCCCTTGTTCCCCACGCCCACACCCATCAAGGCGAAAGCCATTGAAGCCATCAATAAAAATGTGACCGGCTATACGCCGAACCGCGGTGCCGTGGAAACAATCAACATCGTGCAGCAGTATTGCCAAAAGCATTTCGGTCTCGACTACACTACCGACGAAATTATTGTGGGCATCGGCACCACCGAAGTGCTGGCCGCGTCGCTACGCACGATACTGAACGACGGCGACGAGGTG
>DBDM01000093.1:0-366 GCA_002293585.1 Bacteroidales bacterium UBA932 | reverse complement strand
GCCGACGGATTCCAGTTGACGGTGGATAACCTGAAAAAACATATCACGCCGAAAACACGCTGCATCATTATCACCGACCCCTGTAACCCCACCGGCGCTGCCTTGAACCGTAAAAACCGCGATGAACTGGCCGCTTTCTTGGCCACTACGGATATTTACCTGATTGCCGATGAGGTGTACAACCGTGTGATGTATACCGCCGATTACCAATCGTTCGGCAAATACCCTGCCCTGCGTGACCAATTGGTGATCGTAAATTCTTTCTCCAAATCGCACAGCATGACCGGCTGGCGCCTCGGCTGGGCGATGGGCGCTGCTTCTTTTGTCAACGAAATGGCCAAAGTGCACCAATACTACGTAACGGCC
>DBDM01000207.1 GCA_002293585.1 Bacteroidales bacterium UBA932 | reverse complement strand
GGAAGAAACGATACACAGGTATTTAGAACAATTGAAAGGATTAGAGACAAGAGACTCCTAGACAAGAGACAAAGCAAAAGTCTCTCGTCTCTCAGTCTCTAATCTCATAGTCTGAAAAAACAACATACAATGAAAAGAACCCTACTATTCGCACTTACTTTATTCACGGCCACTGCGGCCTTTGCTCAGTCTTTGCCGGCCGGTACCATAGTCTATGCCTTGCCGAAAACATCTATAAAATTATATGTGGAAGCTACCCGTGAAGTATTTACCGCCGGGCCTTATGCTAAATTCGCCTCTAAATACCTGGGCTTTGAAGTGCCGGTGGACAATAAAGAAAGCTGTACGCTGAAAAGTGTCGACCTGCGTTGGTTTGTGGAAGCCGATGCAGCGCAAACCAGCACCGTTTCGTTGAAGGACAGCAAGGGTGCGACTAATTTCTTAGCCATGACGGCTACCGGATTGGTGTCGATGTTTGAGCAGAGCACGACCGCTGCTGTGCCCTGGCGCTTTGCCAATGAGGCGCGCACGCAGGATTTCAATAACCGCGGACATGAACCGCATTTGGCCAAGGAAAGTACCACTTTTTACAGAACGGTAAAAACCGATAAAGGCTACGAACGTGTACCGGTGCAACAAAGCCAGGTGGTGGAAAAAAATATTGAACGCCGCGCCGAAGAAGCCGCCAATGCCGTTTACAGCCTGCGGAAGAAGCGCATGGACCTGCTTACCGGCGATGCCGACAATGTGCCCGCCGGCGATGCTTTGCGTGCGGCATTGGAAGAGATCAACCGCCTGGAACAGGAATACCTGAGCCTCTTTGTGGGGAAATCATCTGTTGACGTGCAGTCTGCAAATTTTGAAGTAGTACCCGACCCCGGACAGACCAAGCAGTTATACATTGTTTTCCGCTTGTCGGACACTGAGGGCTTGCTGGCGCCTGATAACATGGCCGGCCGTCCCGTAGTACTGGAGCTAACTGCCGATAAAAAGACCGCGATACCGGTTGTAGAAGAAAAAGGCAAATTTGTGCGTTACCGCATCCCCGAAGTGGTACAAGCCCGCCTGCTCGACGGCCAGTATCTCCTGTTGCAAACCCGTGTTCCGGTGTACCAACTGGGCAGGGTGGTGGCGTTTCCGCTATAAAGGGATTATTTCTGCATCGCTTTCACAATCTCCGGCCATTGCTTTGAAAAATCTTCCCAGCTTATTTTCTTATAATAATCCTGGGCGAAAAAAACCAATATGGGGCGCATGTCCTCGGGTGCATGATAGCCGGGAACAATCGTGATCAAGTTCAATTGCTCATCAAGATAAAGTGTTTTCGGGTAACTCAGCTGGCCTTGCATGAGATTAATGGCCAGATCATGGCTGCGATATTGCGGATTGAAATTATAGGTTTGGCCTTTAAATACCGCCGGATTTTTCCCTTCGGCGTTGAATTTTACCGGGTAAAAATAAGTATTCAGGTATTCGGCAATGTCCGGTTGCGAAAAAGTATTCTTATCTAAGACTTTACACCAGCCGCACCAGTCGGTGTACATATCAATAAATATCTTGCGGGGCGCTTTGGCATTCAGTGCTTGCGCTTCCTCAATGGTATACCACTTTATAGTGGCCGGCGTGGGGGTGGCGACAGCGGTGGTTTGCGCACCGGCGGTGCAGGTTAGCGCAAACAATAATATAGAAAGGAAAAATTTATGCATAACAAAAGCAATATAATTTACAAAGATAACAATAAAATTTGGTAACCTTCTAAATTTTAATGTAATTTCACACCAATAAGGTGCATAAATTCTTCGCGGGTGCGAGGATCTTTCATAAAAGCGCCGGTAAATGCCGAGGTGGTGGCCACCGAATTTTGTTTTTGAACCCCCCTCATTTGCATGCAGATATGTGCCGCTTCAATCACCACCGCCACACCTAAGGGGTTCAGCGTTTCCTGTATGCAGTCGCGGATNNACGGTGAGCCGTTCCTGCACCTGCAGGCGGCGCGCAAAAGCGTCGACCACGCGGGCTATCTTGCTAAGTCCTGTAATATAACCGTTAGGTATGTAGGCCACGTGCGCCTTCCCGTAAAAAGGCAGCATGTGGTGCTCGCACATCGAATAGACCTCAATATCTTTCACCAGCACCATTTGTTGGTATTCTTCCTTGAAACGCGCCGACAGCAATATATCCGCCGGATTGAGCGTATAACCTTGCGCCAGGAATTGCATGGATTTGGCCACGCGCAACGGTGTCTTCTCCAATCCTTCGCGCGCCGTGTCTTCTCCTAAGAGCGACAGGATGGCTTTATAATGTTGTGCCAGGGCTTCGGTTGTTTCAGNNCTGAAATTTTTACTATATTTACGCAAAAATAGTTATTTTTTGACAGATTTACATAATTTTTATGAAAATACTCATCACTGCTGCTACTCCCGATGAACTGCTGGCTGCCCGGCGGGCGCTCACGGTTTTCCCCGGCATAGTAGCGCANNTGCGCCGTCACCGGCATAGGCGTCACCGCTACGGCGTACCATACTTTGAAACAGTTGCGGCAGGGGCCTTTCGATCTGGCGATCAATATTGGTATTGCCGGCGCTTTCAATGATCAATTGGCTGTGGGCGACGTGTGCAGGGTGGTGAAAGAATATTTCGGCGACACCGGTGTGCGCACCCCGTCCGGATTTTCAACCCTGTTTGATGAAAATTTATTGAATGCCGACACCTTTCCCTTCCAATCCGGCGCACTCCACGCCCCTGAATTGAAAATTGAGAATGGAGAGTNNGCTCCATTCTCAATTCTCAATTGCAACAGGTGTCACCGTCCAAACCGTTAGTGGTGAGGCGCAACAAATCGAGGAGCTGCGTGCACGGTTTTCTCCCGATATTGAAACGATGGAAAGTGCGGCCTTTTTTTATGTCTGCTTGCAGGAGAAAGTGCCGTTCATAGCGTTGAGGGCTATTTCCAACCGCGTGGAACCCCGCGATAAAAGCCGGTGGAATATTCCTTTAGCCTTGGATAATTTAAGTACGGCTTTGCGTACTTTACTTAAGTAAAACTAAAACTCCCACCACACCTCACGCTTGGCGGGCTGTCCTATAGTGTACGGCTCGCCGATGCGGGGCACGGTGACGGGAATACCTAAAGAATCTGCAGCGGGGAGCAATCGTTTCACCGGATCGTTCCACGGGTGGTAGGTGGCGGAGAATTTTGCCCAATGCACCGGAAGTATCATTTTTGCTTTCAGGTCGGCCGCTGCCCGGGCAGTCTGTTCGGGGTAGGAGTGATTGTGTGTCCAGTGAGGACTGTACTGCCCGTTCTCTAAAATAGCCAAATCGAAAGGCCCGTAGGTTTCGCCGATATCGGCATAGTGTTTGTTATAGCCACCGTCGCCGCCGAGGAACAGACGGTAGCCGTGTATTTGCAGCACATACGAAGTCCACAGCGTTTTATTCTTTGTGGTATAACGTCCGGAGAAATGCTGTGCCGGCGTGGCAATCAGCAATACATCATCGGCAATTTGTATGGAATCGCCCCAGTTCACTTCCGTAAATTGTTCCGGCTTGTAGCCCCAATACTTCAACGTACGCCCCATGCCTAAGGGCAACACCACTTGTCCCACCGATTTTCTGTATTTCCTCACGGTCTTGTAATCCGTGTGGTCGTAGTGGTCGTGCGTGAGCAGCAGTAGCCGGATGCCGGGAAGGTCTTCCACCTTGTACACATTGCTGCCGTCATAGCATTTGTTGACGAACGACACAGGCGACCCATAGCCGGAGAACACCGGGTCTACCAGTATATTCACGCCGCCGGATTGTATGAGGTACGAAGAATGCCCGAACCACACCACCGTCAGTTGGTCAAACAAGGTGTCGCGCAGGTTCACTTTCACGTGCGGCATGTCCTGCGACAGCTTCGGTTTTTTAAAACGGCTGGTGCGTTCTTTGCTGAAAAAGCCATGCCGGCGCCGGACGGTGTCGCGGTCAATGGTGTCGAGGCGGGGATAAGGCGAGCGGAACATGCCGTCCTTGTAGTTGGGCAGCTGGGCAAACGCAGCTTCCTGTTCTTTGGTGGGGTATTTCCCAATGGATTTAATAGCCGTGCAGCCGATGAACAGTAGTAAGGCAACCACCGGGAGGAAAGTGGTTGTTATGATAGTGCGTTTTTTCATGTCTACAAAGATAGTAAAAAATTGGCAATTTGTTGGGTAGCTTGTCGAAAAAAAATGCGTACCTTTGCACTATGATGAAAAAAATTACATTGACTTTGGCGCTGCTCACACAATGTGTGGTACTGCTGTTTTCGCAGGTGAATTTATTTCCTACGCCTGCCACGGCCTTTAGAGGAAGGGGCGTTTTTTATGTGAATAAACATACGCTGGCAGAGGGGAACGGCGACTATGCCGCCCAATTGGCCGCCGGTTGGGCGGAAAGCATCAACGCGCTCGGCCTGCCGGAACACGATGCAGTGAAAAATCGTGTGCGCCTGAATCTAAACAAGGAGTTGAATTTAAAAAAAGAAGGCTATACCCTCACTGTTTCTTCGGAAGAAGTGCTGTTGGAAGCATCTTCTGAGAGCGGCTTGTTTTATGCCAACGAAGCCTTGTTGCAATTGATACGGTTTTATAAAGGTGTCCTTCCCGTTTTGCGTATTAACGACTATCCCCGCTATGAGTGGCGCGGTTTTATGTTGGATGAAAGCCGGCATTTTTTCGGAAAGGAAACAGTGAAACAATACCTTGATGTAATGGCTTCGCTACGGATGAATGTATTGCATTGGCACCTGACCGATGAGCCGGGGTGGCGTATTGAAATCAAACGCTATCCGAAATTGACCACTGTAGGCGCCGTGGGTAATTATCACGACCCCAATGCTACGGCTGCTTTCTATACACAGGAAGATATCAAAGAAATTGTGGCCTATGCCGCAGAGCGCCATATCATGATAGTGCCGGAATTTGATATGCCCGGCCATGCCACAGCGGTTTGCCGCGCCTATCCTGAAGTTTCCGGCGGCGGCGAGGGACGGTGGCAGCATTTCACCTTTCATCCCTGCAAGGACGAAACCTATGAATTTATAAACAATATTCTCGATGAGCTGGTGGCTTTGTTCCCTTCGCCCTATATCCACATTGGCGGCGACGAGGTGCACTACGGCAACCGGAGCTGGTTTACCGATCCGGACATTCAACAGTTTATAAAAGATAAAGATTTGAAAAACGAAGTGGGGTTGGAGCACTACTTCATCCGGCGTGTGGCGGCTATGGTGGCTGCAAAGGGAAAGACGCTCGTTGGCTGGGATGAACTGGTTGATGCCGGCGTATCGCCTGCGCGGGCAGTAGTGATGTGGTGGCGGCACGACCGCCGGTCGCAGCTGGTAAAGGCGCTGGAGCAGGGTTTCCGGGTGATTATGACGCCGCGGCGCCCGCTCTACGGCGATTTTGTACAATACGGCACGCATAAAATAGGCCGTTTTTGGAACGGATACAATCCGGTGGAAGATATTTACCGTTTTCCCGACCCTGTGGTTCACCTCATGAAAGGCTGCGAAGACCAGATTATGGGATTGCAAATGTCGATGTGGACTGAGCGTATTGCCGATAAAAAAAGATTGGACTATATGGTGTTTCCGCGCCTTGTGGCGGTGGCGGAGTCGGGCTGGACGCCTGCAAAGGCCAAAGAGTATTCGCTCTTTATGCAAAAACTGCCCTTGTTCCTGAACTACCTTGACAGTAAAAATATTTACTACTTCAATCCTTTTCATCCCGATGCCCGCTTGGAACCTGCCGAGCCTGCGAAGAAAGAGGACGTGCTGCAGGACGGATAATCCAAAAAATGTTGTATCTTTGTGGAGTAGAATAAAAACGCAATGGTTATGAACAGCATTGTAAAGGACAAACTCCCGCAGTTGGTAGAACTTTGCAAGAAATACAGCGTAGTGCGCATGTATCTCTTCGGCTCGGCCGCCCGCGACGACTTCGACGAAGCTACCTCCGACTTTGATTTCCTTATTACAATCAGTGAGGAATTGGCGCCTGAAGATCGGGGTGAGAATTTTTTCGACTTGATGTACGCCTTAGACGACTTGTTCGGTCGCGAGGTTGATTTGATGACGGAACAACAATTGTCGAACCCTTATTTGATTGCAAGTATCAACAAAGACAAACAGTTGATTTATGAAGCAGCATGACATCCCGAAATGTTTAGTCGATATTCGCACGAGCATCGACGCCATTGAAGAATTTCTATCCGAATATATGGGTGAGCGTCGTGATTTCAATGTCTATATGCAAAACAGCATGTTGCGCAGCGCCGTGGAACGCAAGCTGGAAATCATCGGCGAGGCCACGAAGCGTATCCTGCAAACCGATCCGGAGTTCAAGTTAACCAATGCCCGCAAGATAGTTGATCTGCGCAACCGCGTTATCCATGGTTACGACAGCATCAGCCACGATGCTATTTGGGCTATCGTGGTCAAGCACCTGTCCCCGCTCAAAGCAGAGGTGGAGAAGTTGTTGGGGTAGGGCATCCTAAAGTAACTGTGCGATGATATGGGCAGCAATATGACTATTGCAGAATTACATAAAGAAATAATAGAGGAATTGACTGCCGCCTTCCCGCCGGAAGAAGCGCGGGCGCTGTCGTATGCCTTGTTGCAACATTTCGGACACTTGTCGCGCACCCAACTGCACGCCTTCCCGGAAACAATATTCCCGGAAGCTACACTGCCCCTTGTCAGAGAAGCGGTACAGCGGCTGTTACACAACGAGCCCCTGCAATACGTGACCGGCGAAACACTGTTCTGTGGCTTTCCCATAGCTGTTAACAGTCAGGTGTTAATCCCGCGCCCGGAAACGGAAGAGCTGGTAGCCTGGGCGGTGCAGGAGTTAAAGGTCATGGATCATCCGCAGGTGGTAGACCTGTGTACGGGCAGCGGCTGCATAGCCATAGCCCTGAAAAAACTATTGCCCGCAGCCGGTATACATGCTTGCGACATTTCGGCCGGGGCATTGGAGGTAGCTAAAAGCAACGCTGCAAACAACCATGTGGCTATCCGTTTTTTTGAACAGGACATTATCAACGATAGCTCGTTTACCGGAAAAGTAGATGCTGTAATTAGCAATCCCCCCTACATCAGGCAAAGTGAAAAGATCTTGATGCACGACAATGTATTGTCCCACGAGCCGCACCTGGCCTTGTTTGTAGACGACAGCGACCCACTGGTTTTTTACCGTGCCATTGCGCAATTTGCAACATTGCACCTCAACAACCACGGCCTGGTGTTCGTAGAAATCAATGAAGCCTTTGGCGAAGCAAGCAAAGCCCTGTTTACCAACGCCGGATTTTCCACTGTGGAATTACGCAAAGACCTCAATGGAAAAGACCGGATGCTTGTAGCGACGCGTCAATCTGTGTAATCTGTGGGAGGTCTTATTTGACCATATTCAGATTTTTATCTATTAAAATGCTATCTGTCAGTTTCAGATTGAATTTTAATCTTTTCTTCGCCTTAAATTTAATGGTCATCAGCGTTTCACTTCCGCTCAACGCCTCCTGTTCACCGATATTTGCAAACGTGGGATACAGCGCTTTTACACCGTTAGAGTGCAACCTGTCGTTCGTCAGGTTTTGCATAGCTTTCATATTCACTGCTTCCATGCCGGTAAATTCATACTCCTGCGGATTGTACGTCAACGCAAAACTCAGTGCGTTCACCGCCTGCAGGTCTTGTCCCAGCACCTGTACCTCTATGGTTTCGCCCTCATTGTAGTTTTGCTTGGCAGTGCTTATCTTGATGCTGCCGGACAGTTGTCCCGCCGGGCGCCGGCCTACCCCTCCGTCGAGTTGGGTGGTCACCACGGAAATGTCATAAGCATCAATCAGTCCGTTTTTATTCACATCACCATTGCTGACGTACTCAAAATCGGCGTCTACTGTTCGTAGTCCGGTATAATTGGTGTACGACGTTAAATCGTTACCATCAACTACCCCGTCGTTGTTAATATCGCCCTGCAGGTAACTTTCTGTTCCCGGAACTTTGAATACATATAATTCGCGACCTGAGCCAAACCCGCCTACAGCATCGGTTACAGCAATTTTAATATAACGCGCAACGGGCTGCTTGTCGAAAGTGAAAATTTTCACCTCGTCATTCTTTTCCCATTCAAATGGGCCGGCGGCTGTCCAGTTTTCCTGATCCGTACTGTAATGTACCGTGCCGTTCAGTATCGTGCCGTTGCGGGCGCCGTCACGGGGCAGGTAGTGGAATTTATCCAATGTATTCACCGTTTTCAAATCCACAATAATATCAAATGGTACGGCAGTGCTATCGCTTCTTGTGTGCCACATATTGCCTTCATTGAAATCAAACAGGCGGTGAATGTTAGAGCCGCGCTCTTTCACCGTGCTGCGTCCGGTAATGCCCTGAATGGCGAACTCCAAGGGGTTAGATTTAGTGGTCGCTTCAAATGTTGTCCACTCGGAATAACCGTCCTTGTTCACAGCGCGCAATTGCAATTGGTAGGTGGTTTCCGCTTCCAATCCTTCCAGTAAAAGTTCCGTATCTTTTATGGTAGAGTAAAGCATATTGTTGAAATTGATTTCATAAAAGTCGGCATTGCTTACGCCACTCCAAGTAGGTTTAATGGTATAGGCCTCCGTATTTTCTGCTGTCACCTGAGCAACCGGAGCTGATAAAGCGCCTGTAGCCACCCTGTCGTCAGCCGATTCAAATTTAAATCCTTCCACTGTCAGCTCGGTTTGCTGGGCAGTAATGTCGGCAGCGGCCAGTTTCACATAGAGCACCGGATTTTTGGTGATCACTTCTTTTTCAAATTCACTTCCGGGAGTGGCAAAGCGGTTTAAGTTTGGCGCTGCATCATAGAAGAACACATTGTCTTTACTTTCCATATCGGCTAAAGAATGCACTTCCGTCAGCTTAATATTGTTGTTGCCTGTTTTAGCCGATACTTTTTTCGGCTTTTCCGTCACGTTAATGCGGAATTGCGTTGTTTTATTTTTTACAAAGCCTTTGAATGTTCCTTGGGCAGGATGCACGGTGACAGTCACTTTATTCTTAGCATCAACCGCAGCTTCAATGAGCGTAGTTACCCCTTGTCCGGCGCGGTATGCTTCGGTTTCGCCATCATCGTCATATTCGGTAAATGCACTTTTTCCTTCGGGATAAATTTCATAGATGCGTTGTGCATGATCAATTCCCATAACCTGATTATGCGGATTGGCCAGTGGTATAATGGCGCCGCCTTTAACAAATACCGGCAGTTTCCAAAGGGGAGCGGGATAATTATTGATGATTTGATTGCCCTGATATTTCTTTCCGGTGAAATAATCAATCCAGGTGCCTTCCGGTAAATAGATGCCGTTTCTCCAATCATTTCCCTTGTCATCCGCTTTGGTGTTTTGGTACACCGGCGCTACCAAAAAATAAGGCCCGTATGAGAATTGGTATTGGGTAGATTTGCCATAGGTGTATGCGTTGGGATATTCCAAAAACATAGCGCGAATCATGGGCAACCCGTCCACCGCTTCCTTGGCAATGCTGTAGGCATAAGGCATCAACTCCGATTTCAGTTTCAGGTACCAGCGGTTAATTGATGTTGCAGGCTCTCCCAGCGCGTGGGGGTATTTCTCGTTGGATCCCCAGCCGTCCATATTCAGTTCCATGGGGGTAAAAGTTTTCCATTGAAAATCCCGTGTATTGATTACCAAATTTTTTCCGCCGAAAATACCGTCCATATCCGAAGTGATGTTGGGTTGTCCCGACAATCCCGAGCCTAAATAGGTGGGGATATGAAACCGGATGTATTCCCATTGTCCGCCGGTTTGGTCGCCCGACCAAATGCTTGCATAGCGTTGGGTGCCTGCCCAGCCGTCCAATGAAATGATGAAAGGCCTTGCATTATTTCCGTAGTAAGTCATAATCTGAGAGGCGTCGGCAATGCCGTTCAGGCCGAAAGAATAGCCGGGGCCCACCCAGGCCACATCTGTTTTCAATACCCTTACCCCGGCATCCCGCACTTCCTTTACAATATCCCGTTGCAACAACGCGCCTATTTCCGGCTTCGGGTGAAGCGCCGACTGTGTCCACAGACCGATTTTCACGCCTTTCGTTGCCGCATAATCGTTAAGATTTTTAAGATTTTGTATATTGCTGTCTAATGTTGATGTTTGTCCGTAACCGGCGCCATAGCCGTCATTCGGTAACAACCAGCCTAAAGGCATATCGTGGTTGGCGTAACGGTCAATCACCGCGCGTGCCGAGAATTGATAATTATTCAACTCTCCGTTCAACGACTCTTTAACGCCTCCGTTGTCTTTCTGACTTTCCTTGTAGCGTTTGCCGTCTTCAAATAAAATTCCGTTCTCATCTTCTGCCCAGTAATCACGATTATACGCATTCAGGTGTCCTTGATAAAAACCAAATTTGGGAAGCAATACCGGATGGCCGGTCAACTGATAAAAATCATTCAATAGCGGCACGGTACCTTCATTAATCATGAAAAATACATCCAGGTAGTTGGTCTCATGGTAAATGTTGACCACGCCCTTTTCTTTTGCCCCGAAATCATAAAAACCTTTTTTGAATGTATACCACATCACGCCATAGCCGTTGGTAGACCAGTAAAATGGCGTAGGAGAGGCCACCCCGCCGTCGGTCCAGCTGTTTTGATTTTCTATGGCAATGACTTTGCCTTTATGCGAAAAACGTCCGTTCTGCACGCCGCCGCCATAAAAGTATTCCTGCGCATTTTCTTTGAGTGTGAGGGCTACTTTATTTTTTTCAAAGACGATGGGTTGTATGGCTTCCAGCACTACAGCTTGTGTTTTCAGGTTCACAACCTTAAACAAAGTAGATTTTTTATCAATATGAAGGGCTATTTTTCCGGTGCTGATGATTATAGACTGCTCATCATTGTTCACTTCAAGCGCAGTAATATTTTTCCGTGAATGTTCCGTTAAAATACGCGCTTCGGGTTTGGCCTCCGGATCCCGGAGAATGCCGCCAGCGTTGTCCTGAAACAGGCGGAATATATTGTCTCCGTAAAAATCAACCGTCATTCGCTGATTATTGGAAAGTACTATTTCCACTGTAGTCGGGTTAATGCTTGTTGCACTAACTGCTGTCGGCGTATCCTGTGCGGCATGCAATGCGGTGCATGAAAGCATCGTCAACAATAACATTGCCGGTATAATACTTGTTCTTTGTGTCAATTTGAGCAGTATGTTTTTCATAATTTTTTATCCCTAATATTTTCTTTAGAAATTATACGTCAACCCGATATTGAACGATTCGTTGATCTGCAGACGGGCTCCATGTTCCTCTTTGGAACCGTCGTCATGCCACACTACGTAGGGCATTTTGTCGTTATACACTAAGCGGCAATAAATTTGAGCGGAGAGGTATGACGTGATCTTGAAATCCAATTTGTTTTCCCAATCTACCTCAATGTTCTGCGGCTTGTTGTTGTAGTTGGAGAACAGCTCCATCTTGCTATGGAAGGTGATATGATCTTTTACGATAGGTGTTTTGAAAATTCCTATTGCATAGAAGCCGATATTGGAGGCAGTTGTTTTTTGTGCGTTTATTCCTTCATACATTCCCATGTTGGCAATGGCGGTGTCGAGCACAAAGGTGAAACGGCCGGAAAGCGGGGCGAGTGTAATATCCCACATGTCGTTAGGCCTGTAGCTCATACCGAGAGAGGTCGTTAAATATGCGGGAGAGAAAAAACGGGAAATAATGGTCCGATCGGACGGCGAGTTGTAGCCCGGGGCGAACTGGCTTTTAAGGTCGACCAGCGCCGTATAATAAAACTTTGAGAGTTCGGCGGTGCGTATCCCGAATGAGTTGGTAAACTGGAGGCGGTCTTCTTTTTTTTGTATGAGATTATCAGGGTCCCAGGTCATGGCGTAAGCGCCGTCGAACACCGATTGGAAATACAACAAGTGGTGCTTGTAGGTATAGGACAGGTTGGAAGCGGCGCGCAACGAGATGTTGGATACCCCGCCGGCTTGCCAGGCATCATTGTAAGATACCTGTGCGAAGGAAAGCATGTTTTTCCCGGAAAAGGTGTGGTAACTTGGTGCTTCAGGCTTTCCGTCGGCATTGTTGTCAACCATAGTTGTGGAGTCGGGAGCGGCCGCAAAGTCTACTTTGGGTAGGGGCCTTGATAATTGGGCAAAAGTACTGTTCACTGCAATGAGTAAAGACAGTAAAACGATAATTTTTTTCATAGGCGTCAGTATTAAATATAAATTTCTAATAACTTAACAGTGGATTTTGGTTTAAGATGAATATCGGCTAAGCTTGCAGGTACCAGCACGGTTTCTCCCTTGGCAATGGTTTCCTTTTCCCCGTTACAGTCGATGATTGCTTCGCCGTCAATGCACATGTAGATCACAAAACTGTCGCGGCCGGCCAGCGCCCGCTCGGTCAATGTATCAATATCCAGTAAATTCGTGGTGAAATAAGGACAAACAACAAGTTCTACAGGTGTGTTTTTTTGTTGGTGGTAGCGGGTTTTATACTCCTTGTGCACATTGTAGTCGATAGTATCAATGGCTAAGTCGAGGTGCATATCGCGGGCTGTGGCGGGATGGTGCTCGCGCCCCCAATCGTATACGCGGTAAGTAATGTCTGATGTCTGTTGAATTTCTGCCAGCAGTATGCCTTTACCAATAGCATGAATACGTCCTGCCGGAATAAAAAACACATCGCCCGGATGGGCTTTTTCAAAGTTTAATATATCGGGCAGGGTCGCCTTGTTGGCGTGGTCATAAAATTCTTGCGGACTGACTTCTTTGTTGAGACCCACGTAGATGCCCGCACCGGGAGCGGCATCCAGCACATACCACATTTCGGTTTTTCCATAAGCATTGTGGCGTTCGGCAGCCGCGGCATCGTCGGGATGCACCTGCACCGACAAGGTGTCGGAAGCATCGATCAGTTTGACAAGCAACGGAAATTCCACGCCGAATTGCTCATACACTTTGTCGCCTACCAGTTCGCCCATATAAATTTCCGTCAATTCCTCTATGTTATTGCCTTTGAGATAGCCATTAGTCACTTTCGACAAGTTTTTTTGCACGCCCGACAACTCCCAGCTTTCGCCGGTTTTTTTAGTGATGTCAAATGGCTTGCCCATTAATTGGGCCAAACGATTGCCGCCCCAAACAGTTTCTTTGGCTATGGGTTTGAATTTTAATGGATAGAGCGTCGCCATAAGAGGAATTTTATGCAAAAGTACTAATTTTTTGAGGAATATACAAAATTCAGGCTATTTTTTTCCGTTTTCCATTATTTTTTGTACCTTTGTCGTCCTTATCGCGGACATGGCGTAATTGGTAGCCGCGCCAGACTTAGGATCTGGTGTCGTAAGACGTGGGGGTTCGAGTCCCTTTGTCCGCACAGAAGGCCCCATCGAAATGGGGCCTTCTCTGTTATAATAGCGTTTCTGTGCTATCGAGGTTGCCGTTCGCGGACAAAGGGCAATGTCCTCGTGTTTGGACATCCTCCCTAATTCCCCCTTAAAAGGGGCCTTTGCTTCGAGTACGAAGAGAAAATTGAAAACAAGACCTAACTTCAACCTGCCTATTCCCACTCGACGGTGGCGGGCGGTTTGCCGGTGATGTCGTAGACCACGCGGCTCACGGAACGGATTTCGCCGGTGATCCGCGATGCGATGCGGTGCAGCGTTTTATGCGGAAGCGGCGAGTATTCGCATGTCATGAAATCGGTTGTATCAACTGCACGCACGGCTACCACCGGGTCGTAGGTACGATGGTCGCCTTTCACACCCACCGAACGAACGTTGGTCAGCACGGCGAAATATTGCTGCGGTTTCCGGCGCGAACGCCCAATCTCCTGTTGGACGATATGATCGGCACGGCGCAAAACGTCCAACTTTTTGCGCGTCACTTTGCCCGTCACCCTGATCGCAAGTCCCGGTCCGGGGAAAGGTTGGCGGTCGACCAACGCGGCGGGGAGTTTCAACAGTTGCCCTACTGTACGAACTTCGTCCTTAAAAAGTCCCGACAGCGGTTCCACGATTCCCTCGAAGGCGAGGTCGTCGGGCAATCCCCCCACGTTATGGTGGCTCTTGATCGTGTCGCCGAACTCACCGCCCGACTCTATGATGTCGGGATATATCGTGCCCTGGGCCAGGAATACCTCGCCACCCAATTTGCGTGCCTCCTGTTCGAATACCCTCACGAACTCCTCGCCGATGATCTTGCGCTTTCGTTCGGGGTCTTTCACACCCTTCAATTTTTGCAGGAAACGCTCCTCGGCATCGACGCGGATAAAGTGCATCTCGCGTTTCGAGAATACCCGTTCGATCTGGTCGCCCTCGTCCAGGCGCATCAGTCCGTGGTCGACAAATATGCATGTAAGTTGCCTGCCTATTGCACGGGAGAGCAGCGCCGCACACACCGACGAATCCACACCGCCCGACAGCCCCAACAGCACACGCTTGTCGCACACCTGCTTGCGGACCGCCGCAACCTGCTTTTCGATGTAATCGTCGAGATGATAGTCGCCCGAAACGCGGCAGATGTCGAAGAGAAAGTTGTGCATGATCTGGCATCCGCCGTCGCTGTGTGCCGCCTCGGGGTGGAATTGCACAGCATAGAGCCTGCGCG
>DBDM01000192.1 GCA_002293585.1 Bacteroidales bacterium UBA932 | reverse complement strand
CCAAAATATAAAAATTTATCCGCTCTATGCAGTTTCGCGGATTGGAAAATAAGAAAAAATGATTGACTTTAAACCATTAACTATAGAAGATGCCGCCTGGGCAAAGCCTTTATTGTGGGCAAGCGGCGAGCGCGGCGCCGAATATTCCTTTGCCAACGCGCTGGTGTGGGGCAGTTTTTATAAGCTGGAATGTGCACACGTAGATAAATTCATGATTGCCCGAACGGCTTTCGATGCGCCGCAATATGTGTATCCGCGGGGTAAGGGTGATGTAAAGGCCATGATAGAGCGCCTGATGGACGATGCGGCGGAACGCGGCGCACCCTTTGCCATGCGGGGCCTGAGCGCTGCGACTAAGGCGGAGTTGGAACAGTTGTTCCCGGGACGGTTTGCTTACACCTCATTGCGCGACACGGCCGATTATATTTACACGGTGAAAGATCTGTCGGAACTGGGGGGACGGAAATACCAGCCTAAGCGGAACTTAGTATCGCGCTTTACTAAGAATTATCAATGGACGTACGAGGATATCACCGCGCAAAATATTGCCGAATGTGAAGCCATGAGCAGGGAGTGGTGTGTGGCCAACCATTGCGATGAAAACGGCAGTCTGGAAATGGAAACTACGGTGGTGAGCCGTATGCTGAGCTTGTATTTCGACCTTCACCTGAAAGGCGGCTTATTGCGTGTAGACGGCAGGGTAGTGGCCTTTACCATAGGGGAACCGTTGAACGACGATACGTTCATTGTGCATATAGAAAAGGCCTTTACGGACTATCAGGGCGCTTACCAAACCATTAACCGGGAGTTTGTGCAACGCCATGCGCAGGGCTTTATGTATGTGAACCGCGAGGACGACGCCGGTGATGCGGGATTGCGCAAGGCCAAGGAGTCCTACCATCCGGTGTTTTTGCAGGAAAAGTTCTTAGTGATGAGTGATGAACGATGAGTGATGAGTGATGAGTTGGGCTAACGCATGCAAAATAACTTATCACTCCTAACTCATAACTAAAAAGCATTTTCAATTTTCAATTTTCCATTTTCAATTCTCTAACCTCTAATCTCTTAGTCTCTAATCTAAAATGATTCGCTTTGCCACACATAATGATATTCCCGTACTGAAATACATCCGGCGGATATGTTTCATGGAAGACGATACTTTTCTCGACCGGTATTTTTCGACCAGGTTTACGACGTACAATACCTTGGTTTATATTGTCAATGCAGAGCCTGTGGCGACATTGACCATGCTGGATGCGGAAGTGCACACTCCGAAACAGACATTGCGCGCAGCTTACATTTATGCGGTAGCTACCCTTCCGAAATTCCGGCGGAAAGGATTGGCGGAAGCCTTGTCGCACTACGCAAGTAAAATAATACGGGATCGTGGGGTGGAAGCGTCGCTGCTGGTGCCGGCTTCGGAAGCATTGTCGGCTTATTATATAAAATTAGGCTATGCCACCCCGCTTTTTGTGGAGCCGAACATTTATGCTATTATGAAGTATCTGGCGGAAAACGGAGGCGTGGGAACGGCTGATGAGGTACTGAAATTCCATGTGGTCAAAGAGGGTGTTCCTTTCGGATTGATCAAATTGCATTTTCCGTTTACTTCCACCCTCTGGAAGAAAATATTAGGATAAAACAAAAGATTTCCAGACGTCCGAGCAGCATTTGGGCCGCTAATAGCAGTTTTGCCGGAAAGGGGAAGGCGGCGTAGTTGGACATGGCGCCGGCCATGTTGAAGCCGGGACCTACGTTGCTCATGCAGGCGGCAGAAGCCGAAAAGCCGGTGAACCCGTCGATGCCCATGATCGCTAACAGGAGCGTGCCGGCAAATACAAAGATAAAGTACAGGAGAATGAAAACAGACACTGCATTCACTGTGTCGGTGTCGAGTAACGAATTTCCGATGCGGATGGGGATAATCGCGTTGGGATGCTGCATTTTTTTCACCTGCGCCCTGATGCTCTTGTACAGTATTAATATGCGGTCGGCCTTGATACCGCCGGCGGTGGAGCCGGAGCAGGCGCATTGGAAGGTAAAGTATATCAATACCAAAATACTGAATATGGGCCACAGCGATGTGTCGGTGGTGGCAAAACCGGTGGTGCTGGCTATGGACACTACCTGAAAGGCGCTTTGCCGGAGGGCTGTCCACCAGCCGGGCACCTGTTGGCTAAGGGTAAGGTTGGCGGCGATCAACAGTATGCCCACTAAGAGCGTGAGCGTGTAGAACCGTATGACCGGCGAGCGAAAGAAAGGTTTGGGACGTCCGCTGACCAAGAGGAACATTAGCCCGAAATGCAGTCCCGACAAATACATAAAAACGGTCATAACGGCTTCGATGGCCGCATTGTCGAAATATTCAATACTGAGATTTTTGGTACTGAACCCACAAGTAGCCACATTGCTGAAAGCGTGGTTTACCGCATCGAACAGTTCCATGCCGGCTATCCACAGCAGGATAATTTCCGCCAATGTTAAACCCACGTACATTCCGCCGATGATGCGCACGGTTTGTTGAATGCGGTACTTGAAATTATCTTTGGAAAGGTTGGACAACTCCACGTTGGCTAAGCGTAACCTCAGGTTCTTCATGGTAGGCAGGAAGAGCAGCAGGAACACCGCCACTCCGATACCCCCCATCCAGGCGGTGCAGGAGCGGAAGAAGATCAGTCCCCCGGGCAGCGCTTCAATATCCGTCAGGATCGTAGCGCCGGTGGTGGTGTAGCCCGAGGTGCTTTCGAAAAAAGCGTTCACAATGCCGAAGTTCCAGTCCCAGAAAATATAGGGCAACATACCCGACAGGCAGCAGGCCAGCCAGGAAAAAATAACGATAAAATAGCCTTCTTTCCCGGTAATGTGCAGGCTCGGTTTCACCAGACGGTAGGGGACAAGCCCTGTGACGGTAGAGATCAACCCGGAGGCCAGCAGCGGAACGAACGAATTGTCGGGCCCGTTGAAAAACGCCACCAGCGCCGACATGAACATGAACATGCCGTTGAGCGCTAATGCCACTCCTATGTACCGG
>DBDM01000176.1:178-6339 GCA_002293585.1 Bacteroidales bacterium UBA932 | reverse complement strand
CAAAGATAATAAAAAAATGTATCGTAAAAAAATTTGGAAATTCAAAAAATAGGGTATACCTTTGTGGTTCCTTAGAGCCACGAAACGCCATACTTTAGCTGATAGCTCATTCTAAGGCCGATAAAGAATATTTTAACCACTTATTTATGAATACTGTATTATTACAGCGTCAACTTAGTAAAATGGATTTGCCTCGTAATACAAAAGAGGGATTGTTAAATGTAATTGATATGAAAGTCGAAGACGAAAAAGACAAGCTGGTCACCATGATGAACCATATGGAAGATCGCCTCACTTTACGTATGGATAGCATGGAGGCTCAAATGAATGCCCGCATGGATAACATGGAGACTCAGATGAACGCCCGTATGGACAATCTGGAAACCCGGATGAACACTCGTATGGATAACATGGAGGCTCAGATGAATGCCCGCATGGATAAAATGGATGTTCGGATTGATGGCGTTGAGTTGCGTATAGATCATTTGGATACTTCACTCAATAAGCGGATGGATACCATATGTTGGTGTATGGGTATCGGTTTCACCATATTATCCGTGTTGATAACCCTTGTTGGGTTGGCGGTGGTGAACCGTTAATTACACTTCCATTGTCTGAATAAACGCGCGGGCTTTTTGGATGTCTACGTACATGATGCGGTCTTCTTTAAGGAAAGTCACTTCCTGCCGGAAAGCGGCCATCAGTTTCTCCAACGTGGGCGATGTTTTGGCCGGACGGCGAAATTCAACGCCCTGGGCTGCATTCATTAATTCAATGGCTAAAATATATTCCACGTTTTCCACCACTTTGAGTAATTTGGTGGCGGCATTACCACCCATACTCACGTGGTCTTCCTGTCCGTTTGACGATACGATGGAATCGACGGATGAGGGATGACTGTAAGTTTTATTTTGGTTGACTAAGGCTGCCGCAGCATATTGGGGGATCATAAATCCGGAATTTAACCCCGATTCGGCGATCAGGTATTCGGGTAGTCCGCGCAAACCGAGGATTAGTTGGGCGGTGCGGCGTTCGGAGATATTGCCGAGTTGAGTGAGGGCAATGGCCATGAAGTCATAAGCCAGCGCCAACGGTTGTCCGTGGAAGTTGCCGCCGGAAATTACCGCGTCGTCGTCGGGAAAGACGATGGGGTTATCGGTCACGGCGTTGATCTCGGTAAGTATCACGCGGCCGACATAGTCAAAACAATCTTTCACGGCGCCGTGCACTTGTGGCATGCAACGGAACGAATAAGGGTCCTGTACGTGTTTTTTCGCCCGGCCGGTCAATTCGCTGCCTTGAAGGATACGGCGCAACGCTTTGGCGGTAGCTATTTGCCCTTCGTGCGGACGGATGTCGTGCAAGCGGGCGTCAAAAGGCTCCACACGGCCGTCGAATGCTTCGAGTGAAAGGGCGCCGATGGTGTCGGACAATTTGAGCAGCCGGTTGATTTTCAGTAATGCCACCACGCCGTGGGCGCTCATGAACTGTGTGCCGTTCAGCAGGGCCAGTCCCTCTTTCGATTGCAGTTTCACCGGTTCCCAACCCATTTGTTGCAACACGTCTGCCGCCGGTTGTTTCTTCCCTTTAAAATACACTTCGCCTTTGCCGATGAGCGGAAGGAAAAGATTAGCCAATGGCGCTAAGTCGCCGCTGGCGCCAAGGGAACCGCGGTCGTATACCACCGGTAAAATATCATTGTTGTAAAAATCCAAAATGCGTTGGATAGTAATAAGCTGTGCGCCGCTAAATCCTAATGAGAGGGCGTGAGCTTTCAGCAGGAGCATGAACCGCACAATTTCGGGCGCTACTTCGTTGCCAACACTGCAAGCGTGCGACATGACTAAATTTTCCTGCAATTGTCCCAGCTCTTCGTGTGATATCGATTTGTTGCAGAGCGAGCCGAAGCCGGTAGTCACGCCGTAGACAGGTTCACTGTGGTTGTCCATCTTTTGGTCGAGGTAGCTGCGGCAGTGTTGGATCCGCCGGCGCGCTTCATCCGATAGTTCCAGCCGGTGTGGTTTGCCGGATAATTGTTGCAGTATTTCAAAAGTCAGTCCTTGAGGAGAGATAGAATAAGTATGCATAAAAAAATGTTTATTTTCGAATAATTTGTATTTCCCCGTTCCTGCCTAATTTGATGATAGGAGAGGGTTGTTGGGTGGCGCCTTTTTCCAGGGTTTGCGGAACAATAAAATCAACGCCTTGTTTGACCGTTTCGGAAATGGCGGCAAAACAGGGAGGCGTATTTTCGCCGGAAATATTAGCCGATGTGGAGATTAAAGGTTTCTTGAATTGACGCAGCAGTTCGTTGCAGAAAGGGTGGTTCACTACACGGACGGCAATGCTTCCGTCGGTTGCCGGCACGTTGGCCGCCAGCCCGGTCGCTTCCGGATAAATAATTGTTAACGGTTGGTCGCTTACCTCTATCAGTTGGTAAGCTATCTCCGGAACTTGCGCCACGTAGAGTTCCAGCATAGTCATGCTGTCGACAAGTATGATTAAACTTTTGCTTTCTGCTCGTTGTTTCAAGGCATATACTTTTTCTACTGCCTGTTCGTTGGTAGCATCACAGCCTATACCCCATACCGTATCGGTAGGATAGAGCAGTATTCCGCCGGAACGGAGTATGCTTAACGCTTCTTGTATAATATCACTGTGCATAATTACATGAGTTCCTGATACACCGACCAGAGATTTTTGGCAATGTGGTCTTCATGGAAATTACGGGCGTACGCCACACCATCGGTGATCATTTTTTGGCGCGCTTGTTCATCGGTGGTAGCCTTAAGCAAGGCAGCCGCCATTTCTTCGTGATTGAGCGGATCGACATAAAGGCTTCCGGGGCCGCCGGCTTCGGGCAGGCTGGAAATTTTGGATGCTACCAACGGGGTACGGGAGTTTAATGCTTCCAATGCGGGAATGCCGAACCCTTCGAAGAGTGAAGGGAAGCACACTGCGCCGGCTTGCTGATAAATAGCCGGAAGGTGTTTGAAGTCGGTACGCGGCAGGAACACTATGCGGCGTTCAAGTTTATGCGCTTCAATGTACTTCATCACCGTGTCGAAATATACGGTCGGTTTGCCCACCACTACCAATTGTAGAGGTTCCGGTAGCAATTCCATCGCTTTTACCAAAGTGAGCAGGTTCTTGCGGTGCTCGATAGTGCCGACATACAGAATGTACTTATCGGGAAGCTGGTAGAGCGCTTTGACATTGGCCTTTTCACGGGGCGTAGCAACCTGGTAGAATTGCGGGTCACAGCCCTGGTAGACCAGTCGTATTTTTTCTTCATTGATGCCGAAAAAGTCAATAATTTCCTGCTTGGTTTGTTGGCTGATAGCGATGATCAGGTCGGCGCGCTTACAGGCCGAACGATATTTTTTGGTATAGATCCACCGGTCGATGGATTTATAATATTCGGGATAACGCAGGAAGATTAAGTCGTGGATAGTAACTACACTGCGGGTTCTTGAAGGTATTCCCACGGGAATTTCAGCCGTAAGGCCGTGAAAGATATCTATCTTGTCGAATAATAAATCTGCGCTTAAGCCGAAATAACGCCAGGCTGATGGGAGACGTTTAAGCATGCCATCCGGCCGGCGGATATTAATATTCGGACGGTTGGCAAAATTCTGCATAGGATGTTTTTTATAAAAAGTCGTATACAAATAATACTCGTTATTCGGATAATAATCGGATAAAATAGAAATAGTCGACCGGCTATAATTACCTAAACCGGTGAAATTCCTGAAAGCTCTTTTGGCGTCGAATCCTATTCTCATGGTTTTATATTAATTGGTCATGTTTAAAGTTACTGAAACGGGGTAGTGATCGGATAAGGTGATTTCCGGCACCTCGTAACCGGTCACTGTAAAGCGGGGATCGCTGAAGATGTAATCAATGCGAAAGGCCGGCCAAAAACCGCGATAAGTAGACGGAATGCCTTTTCCTGCTTTGACAAAACAATCGTTTAAACGGCCTTTCATTTTGCGATAAGTGTAGGATACCGGCGTGTCGTTAAAGTCGCCGCACACAATAGTGCGGTAAGGCGAGGCTTTGATATGTGCGGAGATCTCATTGACCTGTTGCGCCCGTTTGATAAAACCTGCTTTTAACCGGCGCGATACGGATTTGATCTCTTCGTTGCGCAGTTCTTCTTTTTTTACACGTAATGCGGTGCGTTCAAGGTTAAGACTCACTGATTGCAAGTGGTTGTTGTATACGCGTATCGTATCGCCGGAGACTGCCAGGTCGGTAAAAATGCAACGGTTGCTGGTTTCGGGAAAGAGGAAGTTTCCGGAAGCAACGATAGGAAAACGGCTGAGCGTGACAATACCGAATATGGACTTATTTTTACGAAGTGTGTTGCAGTAATATTTATAATGGTATTGCGGGAATGCCCGGTTAATGTATGCCGTATCGGGAGCGCTCACTTCCTGCAGGCACAGAATGTCGGGATTTTCGCCGGCAATAAACTGGGCTATGCCGGGCAGGGCAACGGCAGTTTTTGAGGAACCGATGAGCCCGAACATGTGTACGTTATAGCTGATTATTTTTAGCTGTGACTCGTCTTTCGTTTTGATATCATTAATTTGTATGAAAGCCGGAAGGCAAAGTAGGGCGGGCAACAGGGCAAAGGCGTTGACAAGCGCTATTTTCCGGCGTATTAAACCCCAGGCTACGGCTAATACGAAATTTAAGATCACCAACGGCATGAAGAATAGTCCGAAAAATGCAGGCACCCAGTATCCGGCGGGACTAATGTACATGGAAGCGTAGGAAAACAACAATCCCAATGCTATTGTTATGCTAATAGCTTTCAGTACATAGCCTATGAGATGTTGTAAAAATTTCATATCCATTTACCAATACATAGTTCCTTTTTTCTTCCAATACTTGACAAGGAAAAAACCGAATAGCATACCGCCTACATGGGCAAAGTGTGCTATTTGACTTCCCGGGGAACCTAATGCCAATAATAATTCCATTGCGCCGTAAATAATTACGAACCATTTGGCTCTAATTGCTATGGGCGGAAAGATGAGTTGCAGTACGGCATTAGGGAAAAGCATGCCGTAGGCAAGCAATACGCCGAATACCGCACCAGATGCGCCAACCATGGGGGTGCGCAATAGATCAAAATATTGTTCTGGTGAAGAAAAGTTAAGGCTGAGCAACCAGTTGGTGAAGGTGTAGAAAGCAGCTGCACCAATACCGGTAACCATATAATAAATAAAAAATTTCTTGCTGCCCCACACCTGTTCAAGTACCGAACCGAAGAGAAAAAAGGCGTACATGTTGAAGAATAAGTGGAAAAAACTTCCGTGCATAAACATGTGCGTGACGAATTGATAGGGCTGGAAAAAGTTCGGTGCAGGAAAAAAAAGTGCGAAATATTTCAACATGAACTCTTCATTGACGAAGGTAGCCAATAACATCAATACATTGATGATAATGATATTTTTAACTACCGGAGGTATACGGTTGAACATATTATTAAATTTAATTTTTAAGTAATTTTTTATCTAATTCTTCCATTGGGATAATGTGCACTGCGGGTTTTCCGGAAGGGGAGACGGACGGTGTTTCGCAGGCAAAAAGATGATCGATCAATGTTTGCGCTTCTTCGGGTTGTAGAGCCTCGGTGGAATTACCGGCTGCCGTTCGCGCCAATGAGGCGGCCAGCGTGGTTTGCCGCCGTTCTTTCAACTGAGCGGATGCTTCACGCAGTTCGGCTAACAGGTTATCTATCCATTCATGAATGTCGGGAACAGGTATGTTTGCCGGCCATCCGTTAATGGCAATGGTATTGTTGCCGAAAGCATTGATATCATAACCCAATAAACGTAAATTATCGAGTACAGGTTCCAACAGCAGGTAGTCTTCATGTTTTAAAGCCACTGTTTCGGCGAAGATCTGCTGTTGTGAAGCGTGTTGGTGATTGGCCAGCAGACGGATATATTGTTCGTAGTAGATGCGCTGTTTGGCGCGGCGAATATCGATTACCATTACGCCGGATTTTACGGGAATAAGCAGATATTTTCCGCGGAGCTGAATAAATTGAGTGATGAGTGATGAGTGATGAGTGATGAGTGATGAGTCTTCGTTTTCTCCTGGACTGCTGACTGCTAACTGCTGACTGCCGACTGCCGACTGCC
>DBDM01000176.1:0-142 GCA_002293585.1 Bacteroidales bacterium UBA932 | reverse complement strand
TCATTGCGAGGCACGAAGCAATCATCTCTTCGTCTCTTGTATTTGTGCTATTTTTCTCTTCCTCAAAGGGATTGAAATGCGGGTCGAAGTTCATTTTCGGTGCGGAGGGCGGAGGCATGTTCTTCCGTATCGTGGGTATTTC